>JAYGDV010000426.1:0-7121 GCA_046582735.1 Planctomycetota bacterium | reverse complement strand
ATCCTCGACAACCTCGAAGCCCTCCACCCCGGCTCCCGCCTGCAATACGCCCAGCCCGACCACCTCTTCCAGAACAATGGCAGGGGGCTCTTCAAGGATGTCTCCGGAACCTCCGGGGCCTGGTTCCAGCGCAAGCTGGTCGGGCGCGCAGTCGCAACCGCTGACTACGATTCCGACGGCGACCTCGATCTCTTTATCGTTAATTCAGGCCAGGAATGCACCCTGCTGGAGAACCGGGCCGGCAGAAAGGGCTCCTGGGTCGGAATTGGCCTGCAGGGTAACGGCCCCTGCAGCAGGGACGCAGTCGGCTCAATGGTCACTGTAAAAACAGCAACAGGAAGCCGGCACGTCGAGGCCCGCAACAGCCAGGGCTATATGGCTGCCAACGACCCCAGGGTCATCCTCTCTATCGACAAGGGAGCTGCAACGTCTCCCCCCATCGAGGTTCGCTGGAGCGATGGACTGCGCGAGACTTTCCCTGGACTCCAGGCGGAGCGCTACCACCTGCTGGTTCGCACGAAGGGTAAAAAGATCGGGAAGTAAGGCTTACTTGCGTGAGCGCTTCTTCGCGGCTTTCTTCCTGGCGGGTTTCTTCTTAGCCGACGCCTTGGCCACGGTCTTCTTTTTAGCGGCCTTCTTCCTGGCAGGCTTCTTCTTAGCGGAAACCTTGGCCACGGCCTTCTTCTTGGCAGGCTTCTTCTTAGCCTTTTTCTTGGCCTTCTTCCTGGGCTCGGACTGGTTCTCAGGGCGCAACTTGCGCACCTCTTTACCGATCCGCCACATCTCGGACTCGCGAACCTCTTTGAGCTCCGCCTCGAGACTCTCGCGGTAGTCAGCCTTGGAGTTCACCTTCAGCACACGGCGGGTCTCCGTCCCATCGGCCACCTTGGCGTAGAGCTGCTTGAAGACAGGCTTCGAACACTTCTTGAAGCGCTTGTACCAGTCGAGCGCACCACGCTGGGCGGTGGTCGAGCAGTTGGCGTACATCCAGTCCATGCCGTTCTCGGCAATCAGCGGGTAGAGGCTCTGGGTGGCCTCTTCAACCGTTTCGTTGAAAGCCTCCGAGGGCGAGTGCCCCTTCTCGCGCAGGACCTCGTACTGGGCAAGCCACAATCCATAAATCGCTCCCATGAGAACACCGCGCTCGCCGGTCAGGTCGCTGTAGACCTCTTTCTTGAAGGTCGTCTCGAAGAGAAAGCCGCTGCCGATGGCTATTCCCAGGGCGATGCAGCGCTCGCGGGCACGGCCGGTATAGTCCTGGTCAATCGCAAAGCTGGAGTTGATGCCGCGTCCCTCGAGGAAGAGGCGCCTTACCGTGGTGCCTGAACCCTTGGGCGCTACGAGGATCACATCGACGTTGTCAGGAGCGATCACTCCGGTAATGTCTGAATAGGTCACGCTGAAACCATGCGAGAAATAGAGGGCGGCTCCCTCCTGCAGGTTATCGCGAATGACCGACCACTGCTCCTTCTGTCCCGCATCGCTGAGCAGGTACTGGACAACAGTTCCCCGCCTGACGGCTTCGGGGATATCGAACAGGGTCTTTCCGGGCTTCAGGCCATCCTTTTTGGCCAGCTTCCAGCTGGGGCCGTTCTTGCGAACACCCACGATGACCTTAACGCCGTTGTCGCGCATATTGTGCGACTGGCCGCGCCCCTGGACTCCGTAACCGATCACGGCGACCGTCTCCTTGCCGAGGATCTTGCGCAACTTGGCCGGCGGAAAATCCTTCCGCTCAACGATCTTTTCCTTCACTCCACCGATGGATAAGGTCTTCATCTGTACTCCTGGTTTTCTTTTAGGCAGCTTCAATCGGCCAGCCCAGCGGGAAACGCAGTGCTGCGCCTGGCGTGCAAGCTGACTTTTATAACTGATTGCGCCTTCCTGTGCAATGTAGACCATGACAGCCCACCATCCCTCTCTGGGCTTCAAGACCTGCATTTGTTATGCTTTGGCTCCATGAAGCGAATAAGTCGGCTATTTATCTCCGTGCTGGCCCTTATTTCCTGGCAGGTTATCAGCCCCGGCGGGGCACCTTGTGAAGACCTGGAGAAACAGGTTGAGGCCATCATGAAGCGCCCTCTCTTCAAGGGCAGCTCCTTCGGCATCCTCGTCACCGAGCTTGAAACCGGCAAGGTGGTCTATGCCCATCGGCCACTGGCCCTGCAGGCTCCCGCCTCTACCACCAAGCTCGTCAGCTGCGGCGGCGCGCTCGGTATACTCGGCAAAGACTTTCGCTTCCGCACGAATGTCGTCAGGACAGGGGACCTCGAAGACGGTTCGGTCAACGGAGATCTCGTCCTGGTGGCCAGTGGTGACCCGAATCTTTCCCAGCGGCCCACCGAGAAGGGCCGCCTGCAATTTGTCAACAGGGACCACAGCTACGCCGGCTTCAGCGAGGCTGACCTTGTCCCGGGTGACCCGCTCAAGGTGCTGGGAAAGCTGGCCCGCGACATCGCGGCACGGGGAGTCAGGGAGGTAAAAGGCGATATCGTCGTTGACGATGGATTGTTCAAGGAAACCAAAGACTCCTTTGTCGGAGACTTCAGCGCCATCTGTATCAACGACAACCTCGTCGACTTCGTGATCGGCCCCGGCGCCCGGCCCGGCTCGATTGCGAAGGCAACCTGGCAACCCAGCCTCGACCCGGTAAAGGTGAAGATCGAGGCGAAGACGGTTGAAAAAACCGGGGTACGACGGCTCTGGATTGAAAAAGAGGCCGGCCTGGCCTCCTTCGTCGTCAAGGGGACCATCCCAGCGGGCTCCAGTCCGTCCGTTCGCATCGGCAAGTTCAACAACCCGGCCCTCACCGCTGCCCATCTTTTCGCAGCCGTTCTCGAGAAAGAAGGCATCCGGGTAAGGGGGAAACCCCAGCAGGCGGCCTTCGGCCCCGCCGTCTACATGGACTACGATGTGGTGGCGCTCCACATCTCTGCGCCCTTCTCTGAATCCGTCCGTGTCTGCCTCAAGGTCAGCCACAACCTTCACGCCACGATGTACCCTGTCCTTGTCGGGGCCCTCCACGGCAAACGCGGTGACCGCGTCGCCGGCTATGGTAAAATCCGTGAGTTCTTCGCAAAGGGCGGGCTGGCAGTCGACTCCGTACTGCTGCAGAGCGGCTCGGGGGGCGGACGCTCCGACTCTCTCTCCGCACGCTTCCTTGCCGACCTGCTCCAGTTCATGGCCCGGCGAAAGGACTTCCCCCAGTTCTTCGACGCGCTGCCGATCGGTGGTATCGATGGAACGATATCCGGCCGCTTCAAGAACTCTCCCCTCTGGGGCCGGGTGCGTGCCAAAACCGGCACCCTGGTCTACAAGGGGTCCTTCAATGACCAGTGGATCTACCTCTCCAAGGCCCTGGCGGGCTACATTGATCTGCGCACCGACAAGCGGCCCAATGACATGCTCTGTTTCGCCATCCTCATCGCCAATACCGTGAGTCCGGAGAGAAGCCGTGCGGTCAAGGAGCTCTTCAGCGCGCAGGAAGATATCCTCGAGGCGGTCACCAGCCAATGGCAAAAAGACACCGGCTCTGTCCCCAGGAAACCCTGAGAGGCATTTAACCCCGGCACCACGGCAGGGCATGTGGTAAGTTTTCAGGCAATGAGAGCCCGACACATCCTTCCCATCCTGGTCCTCATCCTCTCCGGTGGCATGGCCGCGCTCCAGGCGCAGGAACCTGCGAGCAAACCGGCATCCTACCGCCTGGAGTTCGACAGTCCTCGCCCCCTTCTTCCCATCCGCGACAACAACAAGCAGTTGCTCCCGGTCGGACTGGCCACGGTCACCATCATGGCGCTCGATGATTCCGGGAAGGTCTTGACCGGGTTTTTCGGCAACGTGAATATCGAGGGCGCCTGGAGGAATGGTAAAAAGATTGAAACAGCCGGGCCGTTTACAGCTGGTGTCTTCAAGCTCGAAAACTTCGAGATACCCGACGGGGCCCTCGCTATAGAGAATAAAAAGGGGTTCGCCTATAAAACGGTTCTTCCCGGCTGGCTCACCCTCATGCCCCCGCTGGTGGCGATCGTGCTGGCCTTCCTGACCCGCCAGGTGCTGGTGGCGCTCTTCTGCGGTGTCTGGGTGGGAGCCTGCCTATCCTACAGCCTGAATCCCTTGTCCTCCTTTCTGTATTCCATAGATACCTACATCGTTGGAGCCCTGGCTGACACCGACCATGCAGTGGTTATCCTTTTCAGCTTCGCCCTCGCCGGCACCATCGGGATCATCACTCACATCGGGGGGATCCGCGGCATCGTTGAGGTCGTTTCGCGCTGGGCGAAGGGGCCGCGCAGCGGACAGGTAGCCACCTGGTTCCTCGGACTCTTCATCTTCTTCGACGACTATGCCAATTCGCTCATCATCGGCAATACCATGCGCCCCTTCACCGACAAGGTGAGGATCAGTCGTGAGAAGCTGGCATTCATCGTCGACTCAACCGCTGCGCCGGTTGCGACAATCGGGGTCATCTCCACCTGGACAGCCTTCCAGATCGGACTGGTCTCCCAGGAGGAAGCCCTCAGCGACAAGATCGGCGACCCCTATATGTTCTTCCTCGAGTCCATCCCTTACAGCTTCTACAGCATCCTCACCCTCTTCCTGGTGTTGATCTGCGGGCTCATGCTCAGGGACTTCGGCCCCATGCGAAAGGCGGAGGAGCGCTGCCGCAGCACCGGCAAGGTGTTGCGCGATGGAGCCAAGCCGCTTTTTGACGACACCATGAGCCAACTGGGTTCATCCGAGGATCTCAAACCGCGCTGGATCAACGCGGTCCTGCCCATCTTCTGCGTGATCGCCTTCACCCTCATCGGACTCTATACAACGGGCCTCGTTGCACTGAAAGAAGCCGCCGCCGGAGGTGACAGTGCCGCGGCAACATCAGTCATCAACGGCAACATCGGCGACATCATCAGAAAGGGAGATTCCTTCAGCGCACTGCTGTGGGGAACCATGGGCGCCAGCATGGTTGCCATCCTCATGGCCCTGGGGCAACGGTTCTCTCTCGATGAAACCATCTCCGCCTGGATCAACGGTGCCCGCTCAATCGTGCTGGCGCTCATCACCCTCCTGCTGGCCTGGTCAATAGGAGCTGTCTGCAAAGACATTCATACAGGCGCCTACGTGGCGAGCATTTCAAGCGGGGTCCTGACGCCTGAGATCCTGCCGCTGATAGCCTTCATCTCATCGGCGATCATCGCAGTAGCAACCGGAACCTCCTACGGGACCATGGGGCTCATGGTGCCCATCTTTCTCGGGCAGCTCATTTTCCCCCTGGCCGAAACAGCCGGGCTCGATGACGAAACCTCCCGCCACCTGGCCCTGGCGCTGCTGGCTGCCATACTCGGCGGCTCGGTATTCGGCGACCATTGCTCACCTATCTCCGACACGACAGTGCTCAGCTCGATGGCTTCCGGTTCCGATCATATCGACCACGTCAAGACCCAGTTCCCCTACGCCCTGCTGAGCGCAGGTGTCTGCATCCCCGTCTACCTGCTCATCGGCTATACCGGCATGAGCCCATGGCTGGGTATCGTTGCGGGGTTGGCAGGGGTCTTCATCGCCTTCCGTCTCCTTTCAAAGGATACAGGGCCGACGGTGGAGGCTGGTGACTCAGGCTCCTGACACCCGGCCCGCCGCGATGGTATTCCGCACCTTCACTTCGAAGGTTCCGGGCCCTCCGGCTATCTCCAGCAGCAGGATGTCAGCTCGGGCCCCTTCTTCGATACGGCCCCTTTCTCCGGCACCAAGCAACCGGGCCGGGTTCGCCGAGCACATCTGTGAAGCTGCAACCAGCGATTCCTCGACCGGGAGGGCAGGATGGTGCCTGATATTGACCCCCTCCATCTCAACGCTGAAGAGATTCAGCAGGTTCTCGAAGACCTCTCTCATGCCGATCGCCGCCCCGAAGAGCGCGCCGGCATCCGATGTTCGCGCAGCCATCTCGATCTCTCCAGGGGAGCGAACCACCCGGAGATAGGCGCCATCGGCCGCCGGTTCCCCCTCCATGCCGCAGAGCTCAAAGGGTTCAGTCGGCGCACCTGTCCCGAAACCGGCATCGCTGATCCCTATGCAGCGGGAGACCTCTTTGCGGCAGACCCAGTCACGAACAAGCTGCGGGTGGATGTGGTAGCCATCGACGATGAGGGTGGCGAAGAGCTCATCGTTGCGCAATGCCTCCTGGAGCAACCCTCCATCGTTGAACACCTTCAGGCTGCTGCCGGTCGGCCCGTTACCGAGGTGAATCACGTAGCTGAGACCCGCCGCGATGGCCTCGCGCAGGCATTCAGCATGCGGCTTCGCATGCCCGCAGCCCACCACCACACCGCGTGAGACTGCCTCGGCAACCAGGTTGACGGCTTCGGGGGTCGTTTCCGGAGCGATATTGATCATCGTGACCGCCCCGGTGGCGAGCAATTGCTCAAGCACTCCCGGGTCCGGCGGCAGCACCCAGTCGGGATTGTGCGCCCCGTGGAACTCCGGGTTCATGAAGGTGCCTTCCACCAGCCCCCCCAGCAGCACATCATCAAGGCCGCCTGTTCCGGAGAGAACCTCCTTCATGCCCTTGAGATAGGCGATGATTTCATCCAGTGGCGCTGCCAGGGTGGCGAGAACGCACCCGGTCACCCCCGTGGACGCCTGGTAGTTCAGCACCTCGCGGATACGCCCGGCATGTACTTCGGGATCCCGGTACCCACCGCTCAACCAGCCGATGTCATTGACCTGCAGATCGATCCAGCCGGGCACTACCCACAGCCCTTCGGCATCGAGCTCCACAGCTCCAGGCCCGCAGCTCACCCCGGGTCCAGCCCCGGTGATCTTCCCATCTTCAATGGCCAGGCTTGTCTCCCCGCCACCGGGTATCCGGGCATTCTTGACCAGGATCCTGCTCACTTCAGCACCTCCTCCAGGGATTCCTCCAGTACAGCAAAGCCCTCCTGCAGTGCATCGCGCGGAATACACAATGGCGGAGCAATCTTGAGGCAACCGCCCCCGAGCCCTACCGGCGAAAAGAGCAGGAGCCCCTTGCGGTAGGCGGCCTCGGTGACCCGCAGGGCGAGCTCGGAGTCAGGCTCAAGGGTCCCGGGCCGGACCAGGCGAATCCCGCCAACCAGGCCCTTGCC
>JAYGDV010000389.1:0-2167 GCA_046582735.1 Planctomycetota bacterium | reverse complement strand
ATACCAAAGACGATCATGTATTCAAAGGGAAGGTAGAGCGAAAGGCCGATCATGACTCCGAGCCCTGGAGATACCAGCAATGAAACAAGGAGGCCAATCAGGGCTCCGGCGAGGTATTTTTTCACCGGTATAGGGTCCTTCGAATGAGGCGTACCGCCTTCCTTTTCGGTGGAGTCATTAGCAGTGTCGTCTCTGGCTGTGGTTTCCTGGATCAACTTGATCGATTGTCTTAAAGTTTCCGCCTGGGCAGCTTTCAGCTTGGGGTAACCCTTGGCAAGTTTGTCCGGTGTACCTCCGGCTTCCTTGTAAGCGGCGAGAGCTTCCGTGCCCTGGGCTTTCTTGATCTTGTAGAGTTCTTCCGCCTGGTTCGGTCCGAAGGCGTAGGCATTCCAGAGCAGGAGAACAGTAAGTATTGAAACGCCAGGTCCGATCCAGCAGGTGGCCATCTGGGCGACTTGCTGGCGTGCTGGGCGACTGCCGACGAGGTAGCCCGTCTTGAGATCAGCCATCATGTCGGCGCACATGGATGTGGCCACGCAGATCGCCGCGCCAACAGTGACAGCCGGGATGAGGCCGTTGGCGTCGGTTCCGAGGATGGTCATCATGATGACGGTGGCCAGGAGCGCCAGCCCGGATAGTGGAGACCAATCGGTGCGCCCCGTGGTCTGGGCGACGACCAGGCCGGAGAGCCAGAGCCAGATGCCCCCAACCCCGGCCGCAAGTACCGCCTGCGGCCAGCTGACGTGGACCCCGCCCGAGAGTTTAGTTGCCACCAGAAGCAGGAGAAAGCCGATGGCCATTCCTGTATTGAGGGTTTTCAGGGAGACCTCTTCGCGGGGACCTTCATCCGGGGAGGAGCGCAGGCTGGCGATGGCGGCCTTGAGGGCGGGCAGGGCGATGGCGATTCCGGCGATGGCGCCGCCGAGGATCATGCCGATACCCAGGTGGCGCGAGGTGAACTTACCGAAGTTCGTGAAAAATGTTCCGATGAAAGAAGTACTGTCCTTCAGGGTTTCTGGTGGCAGATCTGGGATGTAGCTGAATTCCAACAACCCGGTGCCGGCGAATTGCGCGGGGACCCAGCCCAATAGAATGCAGGCCGGTATGAGGATCCAGAAATTGAGCAGGGTTCCATAGAGGATCGCCAACCCGGGGCGTCCGGCGAGGTACCCGGCACCCAGGCTCATTAGCGGGATGACGAATACGAAATGAAAGCTGGCTGGTAACCCGAGAAATTCGCCAACAGGGACAGAGTCGATACCCGTCAGTTTCGTAGAGGCGGTGACAATGGCGGAGACAATGATTCCCAGGATAAGAAGCCTCGCTTTTTCTACTCCAGCCCCGGGACTCTTGAGGATTGCAGCGACCGCCACGGCGCTGGGGAATCGCAAACGTTCCAGCTCAATGATCTGTTTTCTGAGTGGGATGATCATCACCACCCCAAGAACGGAGCCTGCGGTGACAGCCAGCGCCAGGGCCCAGTAGTTAATTTCATCCTGGCGGCCCATCAGGAAGAGAGCGGGGACGGTAAAGATGACTCCGGCGTTGACCGTGTTGACTGACGAGGCAATGGTCTGGAAAATATTGACCTCGAGGATGGAACCCTGGCGGAGCACTCCGCGCAGGAGTCCGAAGCCGAGCACGGCCGCCACCGTTGAGCCGACGATGGTGAAGCCGATCTGGAGCCCGGCCAGGCAGATCGCCATATTGAGGATCAATCCCACCAGGATCCCCCCGATCAGGCTGGCCGGGGTCAGCTCACGGTATTTCTGTTTCTCGGCCAAGCCGGGTCTTCCTCTCTCAGGCTCCGCTGAGCTTGTCGCGACAGGTCTCAAGCAGCTTCTTGGTCAGCTTGATGCCCTCGATCTCGCCGGGCTTGCCGCCTTCCCATTCGATGCCGACGTAGCCGTGGTAGCCCGCGTCGATGACGATCTTCATCATCTTCATGAAATCGGTTTTCGTTTCGTTACCGGCGGCGTCGAAGGAATGCGACTTGGCGCTCACCGCCTTGGCGTAGGGCATGAGCTCGGTGACGCCCTTGTAGCGGTTGTACTGCTTACCGCCGCCGAGGTGGAAGTTGCCGAAATCCGGCAGGGTTCCGCAGCCCGGGTGGTCGACGGTCTTCATGACGCTGGCGAGCCAGGCGCCGTTGGAGGAGAGTCCTCCG
>JAYGDV010000297.1:0-7473 GCA_046582735.1 Planctomycetota bacterium | reverse complement strand
GGCCTGCAGCCCTGGGAAACAACCGTCGAGACATTTCTCCCCCCTCTGAAAAGAACCGCCGAGCCTCCCCGCTCAAACACCTCCTTGCCGTAGAAGACCCGGTTGCCGGTAGGAGACGAAGACCCCGAAGCCATCCCGCCGGCGAATACCAGCTCCGGGCGCTTCTCGCTGAGTGCCTCGACCAGGTCCTCGACAACAACCGAGAACGGGTCTGCCATCAGGACCAGGGTGGCCGGCTCATGCATTTCCGTCATCGCCTCCAGCAGGAGGGCGTTGCGGCTTTCATCGGTCGCCTCTAACCGGCAGGAGGACACATCGACGCCGGGAAGGCTGGCTGCCCAGAGGCTCAGGCCCGGGCTGTCGGCGTATTCTCTGTCTCCTCCAAGAACGCCCTCGGCGGTACAGCCCACGAAATGCTCCGCAGGCACCTTCTCGCGGATAATCTCCCCAATCTCTTCGGCATGAGAGGTGTGATGGGATGAGATAAAGAGAAACGCCAGGTCAACTGCGGCACCATCGAGTGCCGCTGCGACCTCGGTGGCGGCTTCCTCCGCAGCCATCCGGGAATCGGATGCAATAGATACTGAAGATGCGATTTTCATGGGTCTCAAGAACCTGAGAAAGCACAGAGAATACCCCAGCACCCCCTCGCAGCCAATGACTATCCTGCCCGCAGCCTTTAGCCTCTCCCGGGAATTTATGCTAAGGTAATAATGCGCCCGGGATGTTGCCCCATTACTGGAGAGCACACCGCCTTCGATTCCCCTGCATTTTATTGAGAAACGGCATGAAACAAAGATCTGCCCTGCTCATAGCCCTCGTTACTCTTGGGGCACTCACCCGGCTGATCCCACACGAGGCGAACGTCACATCGCTGGGGGCCGTGGCGCTCTTCGCTGCCTTCACCCTGCGCCGCACCTGGCTCGCCTACCTGGCCCCGGTTGCGGCTCTCCTTCTGAGCGACATCGGGCTCAGCCTCACCGACGAGAACTACTCCTTCGGCTGGATCAACCTGTTTGTACTCGCCGCCTTCTGCATGACCGTCTTCGGCGGGCGGTATCTTGGAAAGGCAACCCCCGCAAAAATTGGGGGCGCCGTCATCGCCAGCTCGCTGGCGTTCTTCATCATCACCAATTTCGGCGCCTGGGTAACGGGTCTCGGCGGCCACCCCATGACCTTTACCGGCCTCACCGGGACCTATGTTGCAGGAATCCCCTTCTTCTGGAAGACTCTGGCAAGCACAGCTCTTTACAGCGCAACCCTCTTTGGCGCCCTCAAACTGGCCGAATCAACCATTCCTGGCATCCGGACAGAAACCGCTGCCGCCTGAACCACACTCCCGTCCTGTTCAACGGTTGAAACACACCCGGATGGGGGATAAAAAAGTAGTATTGAACTGCATGAAGTACGGGTTATATCCCCCTGCACAACCGACACCCTGAGAGGACCGTGTTCATGGCTGCGCTCTTCAGCGTACTTTGCTTGATCGGGCTTCCCAATGAGGAGGGCGGCACTGATGGCAGAACCTACTGGGCCTTCCGCCAGCTTCAGCAAAACGAGCCGCCCGTTGTCGAAAACGGAGAATGGGCGCAAACCGGGGTCGATCGCTTTGTGCTTGCCCGGACCCGGGCAAGGGGGCTCTCGCCGAACGGCCCGGTTGACCGGAGAAAATTGATCCGCAGGGCCTACTTTGACCTCATCGGGCTTGCCCCGACACGCCAGGAGGTAGAGGCCTTCATCGCCGATGAGTCCCCGGATGCCTACGAAAAGATCCTGACCCGCCTTCTTGCCAGCCCTCACTACGGTGAACGCTGGGGGCGCCACTGGCTTGATGTGGCGCGCTTTGGAGAGAGCCACGGCTACGAGTCCGACAACGAGAGACCCAGCGCCTGGACCTACCGCGATGCGGTGATCCGCGCATTCAACGCGGACCTGCCCTTCGACACGTTCATCCGCCACTCCATAGCCGGGGATGTGCTGCAGGGTGACGACCCTCTCGCCGTTGCGCTGACCGGCTTCATCACCTCGGGCTCGACGGTCACCAATGTTGACGGGGTTGATCGCGAGAAGGCGAAATACGACAAGCTGGATGATATCGTCTCGGCGACCGGCTCGGCCTTTCTCGCGCTGACGATTGGCTGTGCCCGCTGCCATGATCATAAGTACGACCCGATCGCCCAGCGCGACTACTACCGCCTTGTAGGGTTCTTTCTTCCCGGCAGTGCCCGCGACCGGCAGATCGCTATCGGGCGCTCGGGCTCAAAGGTGAAGGGGCTGGCCTGGAATGGCGGCAACAAGAAGAAGAACCCCCTGCTGGAGCGCGGGGATACGGAAAAAAAATCCGGCGATGTCGGACTTGGCGTGCTCGCAGCCCTCAGCCCGGACGATGGAGATGTCTCCCGCTGGATCGAAGCCAGCGAGAAAAAAAGCGGCGATGGGCGCCCCGGGCTGGCCCATTGGCTCACGAATGTCAATGACGGGGCCGGGGCACTCGCGGCCAGGGTGATCGTCAACCGGCTCTGGCAGCACCACTTCGGTGTCGGGCTGGTGAAAACCAGCGACAACTTCGGCCGGGTCGGTGACAAGCCCACCCATCCGGGGCTGCTCGACTGGCTCGCGGGGGAGCTGATTCGGAGCGGGTGGCGGTTGAAGCCCATCCATCGCCTGATCATGACCAGCGCCGTTTATACACAGGACACCACCTGGGATAAAAAACGTCACGATATCGACCCCGGCAACAAGCTGCTGTGGAGGCGCCAGCCGCGGCGGGTGCAGGCCGAGATCCTGCGCGATTCGATCATGAACACCGCCGGCACGCTCAACCGACAGCTCTTTGGGCCGAGCATCAAGCCCTGGGTGTCCAGCGATGCGATCAAAACCGGCTCTACGAACAAATGGCCCACCAACGTCAAGGATGGACCTGCAACCTGGAGACGAAGCATTTACGTCTTCATGCGGCGCTCGATGCGGGTGCCCTTCTTCGAAACCTTCGACGTTCCCGATGCCATGAGCAGCCGGGGTGTGCGCGAAAAAACCACCGTCGCTACCCAGGCCCTGCTTTTGATGAACAACGAGTTTGTCCGCAAGCAGGCGGAACACTTTGCCCGGCGCCTGGAAGGCAAGGATCCGCGGATTGCTGTCGAGGAGGCCTACTGGCTGGCGCTATCGCGCAAGCCCACTGAAGAAGAAATCAACCTCAGCCTCGCGCTCATCAACAGCGAAGGCCAGAGCCTCGCCAACTTCTGCCATGTTCTCTTTACCCTCAACGAGTTCATCTATGTCGATTAGAGAAGACGGCCCTGCCCTGCTCCCAACCCGCCGTGAGATGCTCTCGCGCGCCGGGGGCGGGTTCGGTTCGCTCGCTCTTGCCGGCTTGCTGGCCGAGCAGGGCCTGCTGGCCAATTCCACGCCGACGACGCTGTCTCCGCTGGCGGCAAAACCTGCTCACTTCGCCCCGAAAGCCAAGAGCGTCATCTTTCTCTTCATGTATGGCGGACCCAGCCATATCGATCTCTTTGACTACAAGCCTGCCCTGAAGAAATTTGCCGGAAAAAACGTCTCCGAAGCTGTCGACACCAAGGGTGCCCGCAGTAAAGGAGGGCTCTTTCCCTCTCCCTATAAATTTGAGCGCTACGGAGAAAGCGGCCACTGGGTTTCCGACCGCTTTCCGCACCTCTCCCGGGTGATTGACCACACGGCGATGCTGCGCGGTGTCTATGGCCATTCGACCAGCCACGCGCCGGCCCTCTTTGAAGTCAACACCGGCCAGATCCGTACCGGCTTCCCGAGTCTCGGCTCCTGGGTGACCTACGGTCTTGGCAGCCACAACCAGGACCTTCCCGGCTTCGTCGTGATGTACGACTACCGCGGCGGCCCTATCGGCGGCGCGCCGAACTGGGGATCGGGCTTTCTTCCAGGCGCCTTCCAGGGCACCCCGGTGCGCTCAAAAGGAACCCCGATCCTGAACCTTCGCCGCCCTGGAAAGCTCGACCAGGCACGCCAGCGGCAGTTGCTCGATTATGCCGCCCGTCTCAACCGCTCGCACCAGGAGAGGCATCCCGCCGAGGCCTCGCTTGAAGCCCGCATCGAATCCTTCGAGCTCGCCTACCGGATGCAGGCCGCGGCGCCGGAAGCTCTCGACCTCAAAAACGAGACCGAGGCAACCCGCAAGCTCTACGGTATCGAGCGCGGCAAGCCCGGAGAATACTTCGGGACGCAGTGCCTGATGGCGAGACGCCTTGTCGAGCGCGGGGTGCGGTTTATACAACTCTATTCCGGTGGCGGCCACGGCGACAACACCTGGGACGCGCACGGAAGCATAACCGGGAATCATGGAAAACACTGTGCCGCGACCGACCAGCCGATGGCTGGCTTGATCGCGGACCTCGATCAACGCGGGCTGCTGGAGGAAACACTGGTGGTCTGGGGAGGAGAATTCGGCCGCACACCCCAGAAACAGGGCGGCGGCGGACGCGACCACCACCCCTTCGGCTTCACCATGTGGATGGCCGGAGGCGGCATCAAGCCCGGCACGAGCTATGGTGAAACCGACGAGGTCGGCTACCACGCCGCCGTCGACCGAACCTCAATCCACGATGTCCATGCGACGATTCTGCACCTGATGGGTATTCAACACGAACGGCTCACCTATCATTTCAGCGGGCGCGACTTCAGGTTGACCGATATCGCAGGCAAGGTTCTCGACAAGATCATCGCCTGAGGGCTCAGCTGCCCTCGCCCGCCTCAAGGCCGGGTATCGGCGTGACCTTCTTGAGAACATCGAGGCGCACGAGAATCTCGGCGACCGCCCCGGCGACCGTTGCTGCGATGCTTGTGCAGAATTGCTTTCTCTGCTCTCCCATAAAATCGTCGAAGGGCGAGGTCAGGTCATTGCAGATGATACTGCCGGTGCTTCCTCCTGCTCCCCGGTCGACCCGCTCACCCCACAGGCGGCGGTAGTGTACGGCGGCCAGGCGAAGCTTGTCGGTAACCTGCCCGGCTGGGTCGGGGTCTCCAAGGATCTCTCCGAGCACCAGCTCACCGGCCTTGATGGCACCGCACTCACCCGCACCTGTGATGCCCCCCTTGCGCAGCGCCTGGTAGGGGGCTGGGGGCAGGCCGAAAGTTTCCGCCAGGGCGATTCCGCAGCTGCGATGAGAAACCTGGCGCCCCTCATAGAGAATGTGGGCCTTACGGACCGCCTCGGCAACCAGGGCTTTCTCCGAATCGCTGAGCTCACGCTCAAACCGTGGGTCGTTTATTGCGTCCACGCTCATATCTACCTGTTTACTTGGCCCTGAAGTTGATTGCCAGAGTAAAGGCTCCCCGCGCGGTCACTCCTCTACCAGGATCTCAAAGCGCCTGGGCTCAATGGCGAATTCGAATTCATCGCTCTCCAGCCAGATATCTCCATCGGCGCTGAATGGCTGGCTGAAGGACAGGGAAACCTGTAGCGGCCCCTTCGACTGGTAGTAAGACACCACCTCTTCTTCCTCGAGATGGCGGCCCTTGCCGAGCTTGCCCAGCATCTTTATGTAGGAATGACCAGTAGACGCTCGGAAGATACAGATGTCCATCAGCCCATCATCCACCCGGGCGCGAGGACAGGGCACCAGGTTGCCGCCGGTGGCGGCCTCGTTCTGAATGAACATCGCCAGCACATCCCCCTCGAAGTCAGGATGGCCCTCCTCCGGCGGAAAGGCCACCTTCACATTCAAGACGGGCTCGCCGCGGCGCTCACGCAATCTCTGGGCGCGGATCTCGAACATGGCCAGCATATTGTAGGAACTGTTCCCCAGCATGCGAAACAGCATCCTGTGGCGCCAATTCTGCCGCAGGCGTTCATAGGTAAGCCCGACATTGGCAGGAAGCCCGAAGCAACTTGACTGGAGAATGAGCCGAGGGAGTTCTTCAGCCGGCACCCGGTAGGTCAGAACGTCCAGCGGTCGGCGGGCAGTACCCCGGAAAGCTATCTCGCAAAGACGCGAAGAGTCCTTTGGAAGCCCGAATTCGGCAGCCAGGCAATTTCCCGTCCCCGCAGGGAGAAAGCCCACCGGGGCGTCACCTTTTTTGCGGTAAAACCACTCCAGGGCTGAATTGATCGTGCCATCGCCGCCGGATACGACCAGACGCTCCGTGGGCAAAGACGCGTTTTTGAGCTCCGTGATCTCAGCGAATTCAACACTTTGCGCCAGACCCGCGCCCCGAAGCCAGCGTTTCATAATGGCGAATACTTTTGCGCCCCGATGGGAACGTGGATTGTGAACGACCAATATGCTGCTCATCGGAAATATTGTACATTTGGCGACATGAGAACCTCAGCCTATAATCCTGAAGAGATGAGCAGCAACACATCCTACCAACTCGAAAAAATGAGCCGCGCAGAACTCGTCGGCCGCAAGGTCACGCTGAGCGATGGCCGCGAAGGCGAGATCGTCCACGTTGAGTACGACTCCCCCGAGCGAGTCGCCCTCGTCCAGACCTACAAGGAAAAGCCCAGCCCGCTGACACGCGTTGCCGTCGATCGCATGAGCCCGTCTCACCTGCCGTATATCACCGAGCTGCTCGACAAAAACACCTCCCCATGAAAATCACCCCCTCCGCCCATCCTGCTCTCTTCATTTCCGCCCTTGTTGTCATGGTCCTGGGATACCCGGGGTTGGAAGCCCTGGGTGTCAAGGAGCCCTGGTCCTTCATGCCGTTCATCCTGTGCTTTGTATTACTCGTTTTTATCGTGATCCTCGACCGCCAGGCTAAACCCGCGCAGAGAAGCCACGATCCTGGCCGGGAGGCGGGGCCGCAGGACGGGGGTGGCGTCTCCTTTTTCGGAGCACTCCTGCGGATGGGCTGGAGGCGCCAGGCAAAGTTTTTACTCTTCGGAGTTCTTGGTGGCGCTGCCGGTTCCGTCCTCGTAAAGAAGCTGGAATCCCTGGGTGTGAACCCCAGCGTGACCACCCTGGCGATCTGCGCCGTGCCCATGATCCTATTCCAGCTCAGCAGAACTTCCGGCCCGAAAGTTGAATCCGGGGAAGATGCTCCGGCAGAAAAGCGGGAGGAGCCGGAGAAATGAGCCGGCGCAGGGGGAAAAACCGGCGGCACAAAGCTGAAGAGGCCTCGGCCTCGGCAAAAGCCCCGCCCGAGGCGCCTGAACACTCCAGCGCCCTGAGAAATGAGGGCGCAAAACCACTTCGCAAAAGCCTGGGAGCCTTTGCCCTGGTGCTCGCCGCCCAGTTCCTCCTGCTGGGTTTTTTCTACACCATGGCCGGTGAGTATCCAGCCGAAGCAAGGCTCAGGACTCTAAAGCCGGTCTTTAATGCCGAGCCGGGTAAGACGGTAGAGGTCTCGGCGCGCATCCGGTATGCGTTCCCCTCAATACTGCGTTCAAGGCCCCGGAACATGGTGATTCGCATCAAGCTTGATGGACAAGCTCCCGTTAACTGGGATGTAAAGCCTGCATCCATGGTAAAAGTTGAC
>JAYGDV010000295.1:0-9197 GCA_046582735.1 Planctomycetota bacterium | reverse complement strand
CGGGAGGAGAGAAAAACCTCAGGGAACCAGCGAGATTCTTGAGCGAGCCCAGCCCCTGTCCTGGTGATAGGACCACAGGGCCACGTAAGGTACAGCGCTCCTGTTGTTGGAACGGCTGTCGATGAACAGGCCGAGGTTGTTATCCCTTCTGTTCAGCGTGCCGCTGGCGAGGATCTGGACATTGCGAAGGAACTCGAAGCCGTTTTCCTCATTATCAGGATTGGCGAGCAGGTCGTGGCGGTTTGCAGATCCGACCAGGAAGTAGAGGCTGTCACCGCTTCTTGGGTGCAGGTTCACGCGAACCCGGGTACTCCGCTGCGGCCGCCGTATCCTGGCCGCCTCAAAGAGGCCTACAGCCTGCCTGGGGCTTTTCTTCCTGCCGACCTTGGGTGCTACAGCAACGGGTCTCAGCGGCTCCGGAAGATCCGCCGAAAATTCCATCCAGGGGAGTCCTCGAACGTGACCACTCCAACTGCTGCTGGTAATCCTCGAGCCGGTGACAGTGGAGTGCAGGGTAACGTCCAGATTGAGAATGCCTCTTCCTGGACTCAGGAGATTGATATCGTCAAGGGCTGCCTGCAGCCATTGGACGTCGAGGTTGACGGCCACATTGAAGAGTCCACTCATGGGGTCTCTCGGGGTGGATGCTCTTCCAGTCGCGTTCACCGGCAGGGCGGTGAGGAAAGTTCCACCGGAAGAGAAGACCAGGACGCCAGGGTAGGCGTAGTTGGTCTGAAGTCTCATGCGCAACCATCTGCCGTCGAGAAGATCTTCACCGGCAGGCAGGTTACCGGCCTGGGCAGCAGCAGCCCTTTCGACAGGGACAAAATCGCGTCCAAGGCGGTTCAGTTCGTTTCCTCGCAGGTTGTTACCGGCGACCTGTGCTCCACCACCATCTCCAAGCGGTTCGTCGTCTCCGGGACCTTCGGCAAGCGGTTCGTCGTCTCCGGGGCCTTCGGCAAGCGGTTCGTCATCCCCGGGACCTTCGGCAAGCGGTTCGTCATCTCCGGGACCTTCGGCCGCAGGATTCGCGTTGCGGACGGGTTTCTTATTTCTTTCCGGCTGAAGGTTGCGCCGGGCGCCGTTTTCTACGGGACGGTTGCCATCGAGGACCTCAAGACCCAGGTTTCCCCGGTCCGGACGAAGCGCTATTTCCATCGGGCGCATCGGCGGACGTTCACCAGGCCCAAGAAGGAGGACGAAGGGTTCCCGCTGGTCAATCTGGTCCTCTTCGTATTCGGCTTCTTCACGGGCTCTCAGTACTTCAATTCCAGGGAGGTCGCTGCAGAAACGCTGCAGGCTTTTCATTTCTCCGGGCCCGATGAGACCGGTGACCCACGAGAGGGCTGCCAGGCTTGCCAGGAGGAAGGTAACGATGAGAGCATAACGTCCCCGCAAGTGCGCAACTGGCCGCACGGGATGCCGCCTCAAGTCTTTCTGCCCTTCTGACCTGGTACTCATAAAAGCCCCTGGAGGTCCCCTTCAGACCAACACGTACCCGCCACGTTCCAAAAGTACCAGGCGAAGACGTATTGGCTTTAAACGTAATCTAATCCAACGAAAGTAAATAATAAGGGCAATTTAAGTAAGGTGCAACCTTTTCACAGCCCGGAAACCTGCCGAAAAAGCCCTGTAGAAGCCTCAACTGCGGATTTGTTTCACTGGCGGTCAGTCATCGCGCTGGATCGAATGTTTCTTCATCAGGCGGTAGAAGGATTCTCTTGATAAACCGCTGAGTTTCGATGCTGCTGCAACATTACCAGCACATTCCTTGAGGGCTCTTTCGATGTACATTTCCTCAAAGGAGTTACGTGCAATGCGGAAACCGTCCATCTGTTCTTCTCCGAACAATTCATCCAGCGCTTTTTCTTCTTCGACCTTTCCCCGCACCGACCGGTCGAGGATGAGATCCTGTGCTGTAATGGTTTTACTTTCAGCGATCAGCAGGGTTCTTTCGAGGAGATGGCGAAGCTCCCTGATATTGCCGGGCCATTCGTGGGTAATCAGTTTTCTCATCGCATCCTTGGTGAATGCGGGATTGGGGATGCCCAGCTTCGCGGAGATCTCCTCGCTGAAGACCTCGACGAATTCAGGGATGTCTTCTTTGCGGTCGCGAAGAGGAGGCAGGTCAATGCGCACGGTGTTGAACCTGTAGAAAAGGTCTTCCCTGAAGAGGCCTTCCTCTACCAGCTTTCTCAGGTTCTTGTTGGAAGCAGAGATGATTCGAGGGGTGACCGTGATACTGCTTGAGCCACCGACGGGGCGAACCTCACCTTCTTCCAGCACCCGCAGGAGCTTTTGCTGCATACCCAGGCTCATGTCAACGATCTCATCGAGGAACAGGGTTCCATCGCTTGCCTGTTCGAGAAGACCCTGCTTATTGCTGACAGCTCCGGTAAAGGCTCCCTGGACGTGTCCAAAGAGTTCAGACTCAAGGAGACTTTCGGTAAGAGCTCCGCAGTTTTCCGAGACGAAAGGCCCCCTGCTCCGTTCGCTGTTGAAGTGAAGCGAGCGGGCGATGAGTTCTTTGCCGGTGCCGCTTTCACCCTGGATGCAGACAGTCAGGGTAGAGGAGCTCAGGCGCTGCACCATCAGAAGAACTTTCTGCATGGCCTCTGAATGCGCGACGATATTTTCCATGGTATAGCGCGATTCAAGCAGGCTCTGGCGGTGCTCGATATCCTTTCGCGCCACGGCAAGCTCTTCGGTCTGTTCCTCGATCTGCGAGCGCAGGCGGTTATTCTTGTTATTCTGGGCCTCGATGATTCGGGCCGTGGTGATGGCGATCACCGCCTGGTCACTGAAGGTCTGGAGGGTCTTCAACTCCGATTCCTGGAATGCATGTCGGCGATGCCTGTTGTCCAGGTAGACGACTCCCAGGACGTCTTCGTGAAATTTAAGTGGAACGCAGAGGACGGAGCGCAGCCGAAGCTCCCTTACACTCCTGAGGGTCTCGAAGGGTTCCTCGGAAAGGGCGTTTCCCGCCAGCAGCGGTTCTCCACTCTCCATCACCTGCCGGGCGATCGAGGTGGAGAATTTGTGTCCGGGATCCCTGACCTCTTCCTTGTCGAAATCCCGCGCCACAATGCTCGGCTCGTCACCGGGATTTTCTGACTCCAGGATGAGGAAGCCCCTCTCGGCGTTGACCAGGTCAATGACGGCATCCATGATGCGTTCGAGCAACTGGTCGAGTTTCTGGCCGCTGCCGCGGGCAACGATGATTTCATGCAGCCGCATGAGCTCGAGGTTCATGGCGGCATGCTGGCCCGGGTCGCGCACCGGCCTGGCGGCCTGTTCTGAATCCCACTTCCTTTCGACTTCGTCGCTGCTTTCAGGCTCTCCCGGCGGGGATTCCGGTAGATTCTCCATGGGCTGCTCGCAGCAGCGGATCACCATCTGGCGTTCGCGCAGATCGAAGAAATTGTCGCGGTAGGCCTCCGGCAGGCTCTCGCAATGCTCCTCGAGCCGGGTCCTGGCCTGCTGGAAGTGAATCCTGGCGAGCCTGTGGTCATTGCGTTTCTGCTCCAGCAATCCAAGCTGCAGGTGGAAGCGCCAGTCGAGGTCACGCAGACGAGCCTCGCGGGATTCAACCAGTCCCCGCTGGAGGTATTAATGCGATGAATCGAGGTCGGTCTCCGGGATTTCCAGGTCGAGCCGGCTGCGCAGCAGGAAGTACAGTGGCACCAGGTCGCGCGAACCGAGTTCCTCCAGCAGGGAGTAGGCCTCCTCTAGGTTCGCCTCGGCCTGCCTGATCTCGGCCATCTCGATCCGCAGCGCCGCCAGCTGGAGGATGGCCTCGACCAGTTTCCTGCGGTAGCGGGCCGTCCTGAACAGTTTTACCGATTCCAGCAGCTGGCGCTCGGCATCTGCCAGCCGGCCTTTTTCTGCGAGCAGGACTCCGAGGCGGATCATGCTGTCGCCGGCCACTGTCGGCAGCTCCTTCGCGGTAGCCGCGATGATGACCTCTCTGAAATGCTCCTCGGCTTCGTCGAAGACACCGATGTGGAAGAGAGCCCGGGCCCGGGTGGCCTTGGCCATGATCTGTCCGATCCTGTTTCCCAATTCCTGGAAGCCGCGCTCTCCCTGGCTGCAGTAGTCAAAAATATCAGCGAGGTTCTCTGTTTCCATTCGCAGCTCAGCGAGCTGCAGGTTTGAGTAGGCCAGGCCTACCTTGTCATCGAGTTCTTCGCGAATCCGGATGCTCCTGCGAGCGTAGCTCAGGGCCTTCTCGAGTTCTCCCTTGGCCTGGTAGATCATCGCGATACGGTAGTAAGAGAATCCCACACCGGACTTGCCGCTGAATTTTTTACGCTTTTCCAGCGACCTGTAGGCGTAGTCGAGCGCCTCATCGTATTTGCCATCGCGCTCGAGAATTCCGGCAAGGTTGTTCATGCAGGCGGCCATGCCGAACTGGTTGTTCAGGCGGCTGAAGATGGCAACGGCAAGCTTGTAGTATTCTGCCGCCTCGGCTGTCTGGTCACGAAACTGGAGGACGTTGCCGAGGTTGTTGTAGATCCTGGCAGTCCCCTCCTCATCACCGATCTGCCGGCAGAGCCGGAGGCTCTTCTGGTAACTACTCAGGGCCCGGTGGTAGTCGCCGCCGTTGTAGAGTACGTTTCCGAGGCTCTTGTAGGACAGTGCCAGGTCGGGTTTGTCATCGACGGCCTCTGAAAGTGCAATGCCTCTCTGGATCGAAGCGGTGGCCCGGTCGTGGTCTCCCCGAGCGAGGTGTGTTTCGCAAATGGCCCGGATGGCCCGGGTTATACCGTGCAACTCCCCGCTCTGTTCGGCCAATTCAAGCGCTTCCCGGTTCAGGGCCAGGCTTCGTTCAAGGTCGCTTCTTCGATTGTGGATCTGTGCCAGCAGAAGGTGCGCCTCCGAGAGAAGGCCATCGAGCCCGTCCTGTTCGCCGGCTTCCGCCAGGCTTTCCTTGAGTGTCTCCTCCGCCTGCTCGAGCTCTCCCCGCTCCAGCAGGAAGAGGCCCATGGAGAGCAGGGCCCGGCAGAGCTTCCTGTTGCGGGAGCTTTTTTCGCTTTCCTGTCCTTGTGGGTCCGCGTTGTCGCCGGGGGAGGCCTTGAGTTCCTGGATGCTCTTTTCGAGGAAGTGGGCGGCATTGGTTCCGTCGCCTCTTTCCTGGTAGATCTCTCCCATCGCCCGGTAGACCTGGCCGGCCTCGAGGGAGTCGGTTTTGTTCTGCAGCAGCGAGAGGAGAACGGTCAACTTGTCGAGCGCCTGGGGCAGGTTGTTCATTTTCCGGTAGAGGTGGACCAGGTTCCAGTTGACAGACCAGAACAGCGACCGGGAGGGCCCGGAGTTCTCATCGTTGCGGTCATCGAACCCGGCCATCTTCTCAAGGACACTCTCGTAGAGAGTCGCCGCGCTCGGATAGTCGTGGAAACTTCCCAGGCGCCTTGCCGCGGCGACGGCCTGCTGCCGGAAGCGGTTGGCGAATCCAGCCCTGTCTGCATGGTAGGCAAGGTGCTCGGGTACACTGGCCTCGACGGCGTGAAGGTTGAAGTCGGTGGAGAGGACCTCGTAGAGAACTTCATGGTACTGCTGAAGGGTCTTCTGCCCACAGCGCTTGTAGAGCAGCCTGCTGGCGGGGTCACAGCTCCATTCAATCTCTGTCCCCCGGAACCCTCTTCGAAGTTCGACGAATCCTTCCGACTCGAGTTTTCTCAGCCGTTGTTCGAAGTCAATCCTCGCGGCTTCGTTATCCACCTGCCTCTCTTTCGGCGCGTCCTCGCTGAGGCTGCGAAGCCTGCTCTCTGCGATACGAAGGGTTTCTGCGGGCAGGGAAATTCTTCCGGAGCTTGCCAGCAGCTCCAGCAGGGTCCTGTCCCTTTTAAGCAGGAGGTCTTCTCTTTCGAGAATGGCCCCCTCGAGGTTCATCGGCAGGCCCGAAAGAAGGTCTCCGGATGGCTCGGCTTTTTCGGCATAGTCCAGTTCCTCTCCATCGGCAGAGCCCGAAGATGTGAAGAGGCGCCCATCGACCCGCCGTAGATATTCATCGAGCAGCCTCGGCAGCCCCTCGGAGCGGTCGTAGAGCTTCTGCAATAAGCCCGCGGGTACCTGCAGGTGGGGAGCCCGGTTCGCCACCCAGTCGTGTACGCGTTCCAGCGTCAGGTTGCGCAGTCGCAGCCGCCGGCAATAGTCTTCTTCAGCCAGGGTTTCAATGCGGTCATTGATCGTTTCGCGGGTTTCTACTTCGCGCTCGGGAGTTTCGATGTTCCAGGTTCCCAGCAACAGCAGCCTGCTCGAGCGCGGCGTATCACCTTCCGGATTCTCATCCTCTTCCTGGCGCAGAATTGCGAGGTTGCGGGCAATGGACTGCAACAGCGAGAGGCTGGCCTTGCTGGCTCTCTGGAGGTTTCTCAGGCAGACAACCAGGGGCCGCTGGCGGCCGAGTTCGAGCAGCAGCTCGGTGAGCCGGTCGATCAACTGGGCCGGGCTGGAGCTGTCCTCCAGTCCGGAATCGATTGTGAGCTCAGGCGCAGGGGGCTCGACCTCCTCGAGAAACATGGACACGACCTCCTGCAGGGCGCCCCAGCTTGGGGACCCGAGATCGAAACTCTCTGAGAGCTTGCAGATGATTTCCCGGAACGGGGAGTAGTTGTTGCTGCGTGGAGAATGGCACACGCCATCGACAAACTCGAAACCCTTGGTGAGGGCCATGGTCTCGACCTCTTCAAGAAAAGCCCCGGTAAATTGTCCGGGATTGGTTTCGAAGAGGACGAGCGAGGTGGTTGAGTCATCCCGGTGCAGCTGCTCGAACTCATCGCGCACAAGGTTGAGTTCCCGTTCCCAGCCGGTAATGGGGATTCGAGGAGCGGAGAAATCCAGGTCTCCGGGCAGGGAGAAATCCCCGGCTTCCTCGAGAGTGCGGATGAGCTCGCGGGAGCTTCCCGGGCGATTTTCAGGATCTGTTTCAAGCAGCCGGTATACCAGCTCGGCCAGCTCTTGTGGAATCCCCGGGGCCTGGCGGCGAAGATCTTCGGTTTTACCGGCGCGGGCGGATTCGAGCCATTGAGCCGGTCCCTCGCCCGGGAAGGGTGATTGCCCGGAGATGCTCCAGGCAATGGAGGCGCCGAGGGAGAAGAGGTCGCTGCGCCGGTCGGCATGGGTCTTTTCGATGACCTCCGGAGCGACGAAGGGTACCGTTCCCCGCGCCCGGGTGCCGATGGGGGTTGTCTCGAGTTCGCACAGGCCGAAGTCGATCAGCTTGATGTCAAAAGACTGCAGGGCGCCGTTGGTGCTTCCGGGAGACGGAGCCGGGGACAGGAGGATGTTTTCGGGTTTGAGGTCGTAGTGGATGAGTCCGCGCGAGTGGACGTATTCGAGCCCGACGCAGATCTTGGCGAGAGCTTCGAGGAAGATACTCCAATTACCTTCAGCGGACCCGCCGTTTTCTCCTGTGTCCGGTGAGGTGCCGGGAAAGAGGCTGAGAAAAGCCTCGCGCAGGTTCATTGCGTCGATGTGTTCAAAGGTGATGTAGGCCAGGGGGCATTCATCGGAATCTTCCTGGGCGTCGATGAATGTGGCGAGCGTCTTCAGCTCGGCGGCCTTCAGTCCGGCCTCCGCAAGGAACCCGGCACTGGGAAGAACTCCGAACTCTCCCACCTGGGCAACATAGGGATGGCGCAGGCGCCTGAGGGTGAGGAACTCCTGCCGGGCGGCTTCGAGGGCGTTGTGGTTCTCGACCTTGAAAAGCTTGAAGGTCGTCGGCCTGCGATTGTAGCGGTGGTCAGAGACCTTCAGGACGCAGCCTTCTGAGTGGCAGGAGAGGGTGCGCCTGTATTCCCAGCGATCTAGAAAAAGCGGCGGGGAGTTTTTTCCCATGGGCGATCCTGAGCAGTGCGAGAATCAGATTTCAGACCTGTCGACTGCGCTTAGATTAGCCCATTAAGCGTCAGATTTCTACCAATATGTGTTAGTTTTATGACAATTGTGTTCAATGTCTGACAGGAAGCCCGGGTTACAGGCTGTATCTTTTTATCTTATTGTAGAGAGTGGTTTTAGGGATGTGCAGGCTCTTGGCGACGAGGCTTTTATTGCCTGCGTTCCGGCTCAGTGCCTGGCGGATGAGCTCTTTTTCAAGCTCTTCTGTCGCTTCCCTGAGGCTCAGATGGGAGAAACCATCGGCCAACAGGCGGGTATTGGCATTTCCACAACTGGTTTCCTGCTGGAGGTGTTCGGAGAGATCCTTCACCCGGATGTGGTTTTCGTCGCAGAGTGCGGCCAGTTTGAGGGTTTCGTTCTGGAGCTGGCGAATGTTGCCGGGCCAGGAATATTCAGCCAGGGTGTCCACTGCGGCAGATTCCATGGTGACCGGTTTTGAGTTGGGGGTCTTTGCCGAACGCAGGAAGTAATCTACCAGTTCGGGAATGTCCTCCCTGCGATCACGAAGGGGCGGCAGCACCAGGTTGATGACATTGAGGCGGTAGTAGAGGTCCTCACGAAAATTGCCGGC
This sequence comes from Planctomycetota bacterium, assembly GCA_046582735.1. Lineage (GTDB taxonomy): Bacteria > Planctomycetota > UBA8108 > UBA8108 > UBA8108 > UBA8108. The sequence continues at coordinate 727 of JAYGDV010000295.1, read as the reverse complement.
CTTGCATTCTTCGAGGAGATCTTTGTTGGTGGCGGAGATGATGCGTACATCCACGGGAGTGAACTCCTTGGAGCCGACCCGGCGGATGATTCCTTCCTGCAGTACCCGCAGCAGCTTCTTCTGCATCGAGGGGCTCATGTCGCCGACCTCGTCGAGGAAGAAGGAGCCTCCGCTGGCCTGTTCGAAGAGGCCCTTATGGTTTTTTGACGCCCCGGTGAAGGCCCCCTTGACGTAGCCGAAGAGTTCGCTTTCGAGCAGGGTCTCGGTCAGGGCACCACAATTTTCCGATACGAAGGCTTTGCCGTTGCGGGGGCTGTTCTGGTGGAGCGCCATCGCGGCAAGCTCCTTGCCAGTGCCGCTCTCTCCGTTGATCAGCACGGGGGCACAGGATTTCGCCAGCCGGTCGATGACCTGGAGTATTTCAACCATCCTGGGGCTGCGGCCAATGATCGCTGAGTAATTGCCTGTAAGGCCGTCACGTTTCTTTTCTGCCGGTTTAGGCGAAGCCCCTGTGGGTTTGTTCTCACCCGCCTCTTCACGCAGGCGGCAAAGCTCACGCCAGAGCGATTCATTTTCTTCAAGAGTGCCGGCGAGGTCTTTTCCGGCGGCGAGTGCCCGGCAATAAACCAGCGCGAGGGCAAGGTTGGCAGCTTTGAGATCAAGCCCTCTGAATCGATTCTCCAGCAGCAGCACAAAGTGAACCGAGTCACGAGAGGCTGCAGGCAGC
>JAYGDV010000150.1:0-8280 GCA_046582735.1 Planctomycetota bacterium | reverse complement strand
CTTGTGGAAGTAGCCCGGCCTCTCCCAGGCGGCAGTGAAGGCGCAGATCCCGCCTGAGCTGATGCCTGCTATCGCCCGCATTTTCGGATCGTCTGCCAGCTTGTAGTCCTTTGCGACTGCCGGGATGAGCTCCTTAGCAAGGAAGCGCACATACTGGTCGCTGAGGGTGTCATATTCGAAGCTTCTATTTCGTCGGGCCTTGGAACCTTTTTTGACCGCCGGGACGACTCCGGGATTGATGAAGATGCCGATGGTGATTGGCATTTCGCCTGAATGGATCAGGTTGTCAAAGACCACCGGGACACGAAACTGCCCCTTTTCGTTCACATACCACTTGCCGTCCTGGAAGACCATCACGGCCGCCGGGGCGGTGGCATCGTATTGGGCGGGGACATAGACCCAGTAGTCGCGGACTGTTCCGGGGAAGATTTCGCTTTTGTGGATGTGCTTGGTGATCTTGCCGGTCGGCACTCCATTTTTGCGCTTGGAGTCCGCGCTGAGAACATATTGTTCATCTCCGCCCAAGCCGGGGATTGCGGGCAACAGTAGAAACAAAAAAGCTGCGAAGGATCTCATCTCGGCTTCTCCCTGGTATTGCTTTTACGCCTCAAGGTGAGGAGGCAGTGATTATAAGCTCCAGGAGCGCTTCGCAAGAAGGTGATTAACCATCGATGAGAGCAAAGAACTCTTCTTCCGAGAGGATGTTCACCTCCTGCTCCCGTGCCTTTTTTGCCTTGGATGATTTCGAGTCCGGGTTGGCCATCACGAGGTGGTCCAGCTTCGAGTTCACGTCCTTCAGCACGCGTCCTCCGTTCGCCTTGACCATTTCCTCAAGCTGTTTACGGGTAAACCGTTTCTCCGTCCGCGGGTCAATTCGCTGGATTGCGCCGGTAAAGCAGAAGATCTTTCCGCTCAACACCCCGTCCACCTCTTCGGTGGGCTCGCCTTTGAGCGGTTCAACTCCAAGGCTGCGGAGCTTTTCGATGAGGTCGCGCCGCTTCTGCAGCCCACTGACGATTCCCTCCGCGGAGATGTCTGCAAACCCCTTCACCGCAGAGATCTCCTCCGCCGGCATCTCAAGCAGTTGGGCCAGGGTCAAAACCCCTTCGTCGATCAGCATGCGTGCACGCTGACGAGAGAAGCTGGGAATGTTGAGGGCTGCGATGAATCGTTCCAGCGCGGGGTCCCTGGACTCATTGATGTTCTGAACGATTTTGGTCGCGAGGATTTCTCCCATCCTCTCAAGCGGCACCAGGGTCTCAGTCGAGAGCGTGTAGAGGTCAGCTGGATCATTCAGCAGGCCGGCCTCGATGAGGGTGCTCACCCATTTTTCGCCCAGGGAATCGATCTCCAGGGAGTTGATCCATTTCAGGATGTCGCCGTAGGTCTTCCCGGGACACTCATCGCCGGGACAGACCAGGTACTTTCCATCCATGCAGAGGGGGCCACTACAGCTCGGGCAGTCTTGCGGGGGCAGGGGGCTCTCCCCGTTGCCGCTTTCGATGACCCGGATGACCTTGGGGATGACATCGCCGCGGCGCTCCACGAAGACCGTATCCCCGATTCTCAGATCGAGCTCGGCGATGGTGGCGATATTGTGAAGGGTGGCGTTAGAGACCGTGACCCCGGCGATCTGTACGGGTTCGAGGCGGGCCACCGGGGTGATCCGGGAGCCAAGCCCGAGGGACCAGTCCACATCGAGCAGCTTCGTGGGGCTGCCTGATGATGGAAACTTGTAGGCCATGGCGTAGCGCGGCTTGTTCTGGCGGCTGCCGAGCTCCTGCTGCAGGGCGATCGAGTCGGAGCGCACGACGAGACCGTCGATCTCGTAGTCGAGCTCGAAGCGTTTGCCCTCGCCTTCTTCGTCCCCTTCGTAGAGCTTGTAGATCTCCAGCAGCCCTTCCATCGTCTGGTCAAAGTAGCTGGTCGCGACCGGCAGGCCGAGCTCTTCGCCAAGACAGGTCATCTTTTCTTTTTCCGTCTTGAACTCGCGGTCGACGCTGAGCACATCATAGAAGAAGAGCTCGAAGTGCCGGTTCAGTGACCGGTCTCCATGCTTCTTCCTGGTGGTTCCGCTGACGGTGTTGCGGGGATTGGCAAAGCCCTTTTCCCTGAAGTGCTCTTCGAAGGTGCTGAGACGCAGGATGACCTCGCCGCGAACACTACCGGTAAAGGCGACCGGCAGCTTGCTGGAGATGTTGGAGAAGTGCACGGCGTTGTGAGTCACGACCTCCCCGGTGAAACCATCTCCACGGGTGATGGCGTCTACGAGGCTGCCCTCCTGGTATTCGAGTTCGAGGCTGATACCATCGTATTTCTCCTGGATGAGATAGAGCGGCCCGGTCTTCTCAACCCAGAGCTCGAGCTTTTCTTCGGTGACCTTGTCAAGTGAACCCATCGGAATGCGGTGTTCCTTTGTCGGCAGGCCGGCCTGGCCAGGGGCTCCGACTTCGACGAGAACCTCGCTGCCGGGCGCCAGCTCCTTGAGCCGGTCGACAAGCCCGTCGAATTCGGCATCGCTGAGCTCCGGTTGCTCATTGTAATAGAGCTGGCGGTGGTGCCTGATCTCCGTCTCGAGGTTAGTGATCTGCTCTTTCTTACCGGCCATGGAGAGGTGTCCTCAGATTTTCTTCAGCTCTACCCGGTTGTCATGGAAGGTGGATCCGCCGCCAAGATCGCTCAGCCGGTTGGAGGTCAGCAGGTTGATGCCACCTCCCTCCAGCCCGTGCGAGGGCCACCAGGTTCCCTCGGCGACCAAGGTACCCTTGTTGGTGTCGGTTGTCACCAGTGCTGAGAGGCGAACGGAACCCTGCCGGTTCGAGATCTCGACCAGGTCGCCGCTGGCAATCTCCCCGGCATCCCCTGGATGGATCATCAGGATGGGCCCGCCACCCTCACGTTTTCGTGCCTTCTCGAGATTGACGAAGGAAGAGTTCAGGAAGGAATGAGCCGGGGGGGTGATCAGGCGCAGGGGGTAGAGTTCCGGGTTTTCAGTTTCTTCCGTCTCGGGAAAATCTACCAGCGCTGCGAGCCCCTGCTCTTCGAGCGCGGTCGAATAGAATTCCAGTTTTCCCGAGGGTGTAGCGAAACGCTCGGCAAAGCCGGGAGCCCGCTCGGGGATGTTCAGGCGGGTGGTTTTTCCGGAGAGGACCTCTTCGATGTCGATACCCTCGAAGTTGGCGTGGGAGCTGCTGAGCAGGGCGCGCGCGTGCTCCTTTGTATCCTTGCGGAACCAGGGGTCATCGTAGCCGAGCTCTTTTGCCAGCGCCTGGACGACTTCCAGGTTGCAGCGGGATTCCCCGATCGGCTCGATAGCCTGTTGGGAATATTGAAGGTAGAGATGTCCGTAGGCCTTGTAAAGATCGGGGTATTCGGCAAAGGTCGGAGCGGGCAGGACGATGTCGGCATAGCGGGCGGTATCGGTCAGGAAGCGCTCGTGGACTACCGTGAAGAGATCCTCACGGGCGAGCCCGGCATGGACCTTTGCCTGCAGGGGGGCGGTGGCAGCGGGGTTGGTGCCGTGGACGTAGAGAAACCGGATCGCTGGGTCCTGCCACTCGCAAAGGGCGGGCCCGATGTCGGTCATGTTGAGGGAACGAGGTTCTCCTTCAAGCCAGTCAGGACGGTTGATGGAGTCCATCTCGAGCTGGAATTCACAGCCCGTGTCGTACTGGACCCCTCCACCGAGGGCCTCGTAGGAACCCGTCAAACCGGCCAGGGCGCAGATTGCACGGACCGCTCCGCCTCCGCGGGTACTCCTGCCGATACCGATTCCCACCTTGATCAAGGGCGCCCTGGAGCCGGCGATTTCCCCGGCAAGCATCTCGATCTCTTCAACAGGCACTCCAGTGAGCCCGGCCGCCACGGCTGGCTTAAACCGCGGCAGGACCTCCCGGCTCAGGCGCTCGAAGCCGGTGGTGCGCCGCTCGATGAAGTCCCGGTTCAGCTTTCCGTCCCGCTCCAGGATATGCATCAGGGCAAGGGCGAGGGCTGCGTCGGTCCCGGGGCGTATGCCGATCCACTGGTCTGCGGTCCTTGCCGTCCTGTTGCGGTAAGGATCGATCACGATCATCCGCGCGCCCTTTTTCCGCGCCTCGTCGAGGAAGGGCATCAGGTGTACCTGGGTGGTGACCACGTTTGCACCCCAGACGATGATGAGGTCGCTGTGCCTGGTGTCTTCGGGGTCTACGCAATAGCCGCTGCCGACAGTGACCCGGTAGCCCTCGTCGGCTCCGTAATAACAGATGTTCTGGCGCAGCCGGGTGGCGCCGAGCCGGTTAAAGAGAGCGTTGGGGCAGTTGCGGTTCACCAGGCCCATGGTGCCCGCGTAGGTGTATTGCAGCAGGGATTCCCCACCGCTCTCCCGGCTGGCAGCCTGGATGCGTTCGGCGATGGAAGAGAGCGCCTCCTGCCAGCTGATGCGCTCAAAGCTGGCCTCCCCCTTGGCACCGCATCTGCGAAGCGGATGGAGCAGGCGTTCGCTCGAGTGGACGATCTGCTCGTAGGTGTTGACCTTGCCGCAGAGAAAGCCCCTGGTTACGGGGTGCTCGGGGTCGCCTCGGAATTGAACGGCCTGTTCACCGCCGGGACTGTCCTTACCGTCATTGACGGTAACCAGCACCCCGCAGGCATCGGGGCAATCGTGAGAGCAGACGGTTTTAACGAGACGGGGCATAGGGTGAGGCGAGTTTTCGGGCTGCGGGGGAGAGGTAATCTTTCCTGGATCTATTTTCGCCTTCATGGACAGTGTTTTCAATGCTTCCCGGCGGCGACACCGCCCTGCTATTCGGTTAGAATCCTCAGTCCACAGAGAGACGGATGAAGTTCGTATGAGCCGAATGATTCTTCTGACAGAGGGAATGTCGAATCCCACCGAGGCCAAGACTGCCACGGGGCTGCTGCGCTACCGGGGGGAGGAGGTGGTGGCGGTTCTCGACTCTGCCTGCGCCGGGAGGACGGCCAGGGAGGTCTTCGGTGTTGGCGGCGAGGTCCCCTTTGTTAAATCGCTCGATGGCATCGAGGCAGACACCCTCGTGATGGGGATCGCCACCGCCGGTGGTGAGCTGCCCGGGAACTGGCGCGCGATTATTGCCGAGGCGCTCAGGAGCGGGATGAAAATCCTCAATGGTCTCCATACCTTTATCGCAGACGATCCCGAGCTTGCGCCACTGGCGGCGGAGCACGGAGGAGAGCTGATCGATGTCCGCCGCCCGCCCGCTGACCTCGTGGTTTCTTCCAACGAGGCCCGCAACGCCCAGTGCTTCAGGGTGCACACCGTCGGCCACGACTGCGGTGTCGGAAAGATGCTGACGGCCCTCGAGCTGACGGCGGCTCTGCGCGAAAGGGGGCATACGGCTGAATTTCTCGCCACCGGCCAGACCGGCATCATGATCAGCGGCAGCGGTATCCCGATCGATGCCGTGGCCAGCGATTTCGTGGCCGGGGCGGCAGAGCAGCTGGTACTGGAAAACCGCGACAAGGAGTTTGTCCTTATCGAGGGACAGGGCTCCCTGGTTCACCCGCTCTATTCAGGTGTGACGCTCGGCCTGCTGCATGGTTGCGCTCCACAGGCAATGGTCATGGGCTTTGATCCGACCCACTCGACCATTCGGCACAGTGAGCAGGAGATGCCGCCCCTGGGAGAGGTGATTGCGCTCTATGAGTCGATGGCGAACGTGATGTCGCCTTCGCGGATAGTAGCCGTGGCAGCGAATACTTCGTCGCTCAATGAGGCGGCGGCACGGAAGCTTCTCGACACCCTTCGAGGTAATCTCGGTCTGCCGGCCACCGACGTGGTGCGTTTCGGTTGCGAGCAGATTGTCGATGCCGTGCTCGAGGAGCGCCACCGCCTCGGTGAAGGCTCCGGCCGGGGAGCTCGCGAATGAAGCTGCACACATCCATCGAGGAGATCCACCTCCGCCACACCTTCACCATTTCACGGGAGTCCCAGGATGTGGTCCGGGTGGTCACCGTCGAGCTCAGCGATGGTGACCTGGTCGGTTTCGGGGAGGCCTGCCCGTCGAGTTTCTATGGAGAGGATGCAGAGGGAGTACAGGCTGATCTCCAATTGCTGGAAGAGCTGGCCGCCGGGGCAGATCCGCTGCATTACCGGGATGTTCTGGAACAGGCTGCTGATATTCTCGGCGATCGCCGGGGTGCTCTCTGCGCCTTTGACACGGCGCTCTTTGACCTCGCCAGCCGCAAGCTCGGGGTACCCCTGTGGCGACTTTTCGGCCTCGACCCGGCTGGAATCCCGCTCACCTCCTTTACGATTGGTATCGACACGATCGAGCAGATGCTCAGCAAGCTTCACGAGGCCCGGGACTATCCGATCCTGAAGGTCAAGCTCGGCACGCCGGAGGACATCGAGATCATTCGCGAGCTTCGCAGGGAGACGGACGCGGTATTCCGTGTCGATGCCAACTGCGGCTGGACGGTCGAGGAGACCATCGAGAAATCCGCGGAGTTGAAGGCGCTCGGGGTGGAGTTCATCGAGCAGCCGCTGCCGCCACAGGAGCTTGAAGCCATGGAGGAGGTTTGTCGCAGGTCGGCGCTGCCGGTGATCGCGGATGAGAATTCCGTCACTCCCGCGGATATCCCGGCTCTGGCCGGGCGCTTCCACGGCATCAACATCAAGCTGGTAAAATGTGGGGGGATCCTGCCGGCCCTGCGCATGGTTCACCTTGCCCGGACCCTGGGCCTGCAGGTGATGTTCGGCTGCATGATCGAAACCTCGATCCTGATCTCGGCTGCCGCTCAGCTGGGGCCGCTGGCGGATTACCTCGACCTTGATGGGAATGTTCTCATCCAGGATGACCCCTATGCAGGTGTTGAGAATGAGGCGGGCCGCCTGGTGCTGGGCGAGGGCCGTGTCAAGCGGCGCTGAGGCCGTTCCTGTACGATGGGCGCCCGGCCATTGTGTTCTCGACGTGACGCGGCTCTTCCTGCATCATGTGGCCCTTTAAGCCAACCAGTGAGGATTGAAACATGAGTGCCAAGATCAGGTGGGGAGTCCTGGGAGTTGCCGGGATAGCCGTTGAGAAGGTCATACCGGCGATGCAGCAGGGAGAGTTTTCGGAGGTGGCAGCGATCGCCTCCAGGGATGCGGCGAAGGCGGCCGAGGCTGCCGGGTCGCTGGGAATAGAGAAAAGCTACGGCTCCTACGAGGAGCTGCTCGCCGACCCTGATATCGATGCGGTCTACAATCCCCTACCCAACCACCTGCACGTTTCCTGGTCGGTCAAGGCGGCCGAGGCCGGCAAGCATGTTCTCTGCGAGAAGCCGATCGCCCTGTCCTCGGCCGAGGCCCTCGAGCTGGTAGAGGCCCGGGACCGTACGGGGGTGAAGATCCAGGAGGCCTTCATGGTCCGCACCCATCCCCAGTGGGTCGCGGTGCGCGATCGTGTTCGGGAGGGGGCCATCGGCCAGCTGGCAGGTGCACAATTCGTCTTCAGCTATTTCAACCGTGACCCGGACAACATCCGCAACAAGGCTGATATCGGCGGCGGGGCGATCATGGATATCGGCTGCTACCCTATCACTACCTCCCGCTTTGTTTTCGGCGAAGAGCCGACCCGGGTGCTCGGGCTTGTCGACCGGGATCCGGATATGGGTATCGACCGGCTGGACTCCGCGATTCTCGATTACCCCTCGGGGCAGGCCTCCTTTATCTGCAGCACCCAGATGGTGCCCTACCAGCGCGCCCATTTCTTCGGCAGCGAGGGCCGCCTGGAGGTGGAGGTTCCCTACAATGCGCCGCCTGACAGGCCCTGCAGGGTATTCCAGTCCAGGGGAGATCTCTTCGGCGAGGACATCGAGGTTCTTGAATTCGAGACCTGTAACCAGTACACGGTCCAGGGCGATGATTTTTCAAGGGCGATTCTCGATGACCGGGAGGTCACGACACCGCTTGAAGATGCCGTTGCGAATATGCGGGTGATCGAGGCCATTTTCCGTTCGGGAGAAAGCGGCAATTGGGAGGCTCCCTGAGGGGTTACCCGGGTCAGAGGCTCAGCAGGAAGCTCAGCAGGTCGGAGTGATCCGTGCCACGGAGGCTCCTGGTCGAAGCCGGCTGATGGAGCTCCAGGGCGCGGGAGAGGCTTGCCGCCCTGTTGTCATGCAGGAACCTGCTGCTGTGTTGGAGCCCCTTGAGCGAGGGAGGGTTGTAGGAACCCTGCCCGGTTTCATCCTGCAACCCGACATCGTAGGTCCCGACACTGGTGTAGGTGGGGGGCCTGTGGCATTTACTGCATTTGAGCCGTTCAAAGACCTGCCGGCCCC
>JAYGDV010000128.1:0-22289 GCA_046582735.1 Planctomycetota bacterium | reverse complement strand
CCGGGGCGCGGCAGCAGGTTCCGAGGACCTCGTGCTGAGCGTTCCCCAGGCCGAGAGCTTCTACCGGGCGCTGCCCGCCCTGGTGCTGGAGCTTGGTGTCGAGATTGAGCGACTGGTTCCACTCGACACCTCGGCCGAGGCGGTCTTCGCCTACCTGCTGGGAGCAGAACCCGGAGGCAGCGCATGAGTTCCTGGTTCTATCTCGTCTATTTCAGTTTGCGCCGCCAACTGCGCCCCCGCCGCCTTGTCGTAGCCCTTCTTCTTTTTATCCTTCTCACTGTTGTGGTTGCTGTCGCCGGTGCTGAGCGTTCCTTGAGCATAGAGCGCTTCATCCAGGCAATCATCGAGCCATTGTTCTGCAGGTTCTTTTTACCGGTTATCGCTCTTACTTTCGGCACCGCAGTGATTGGAGATGAACGCGAGGACAAGACCCTGGTTTACCTCTCGACCCGCCCGCTGCCGCGCTGGGGCCTTTTTCTTGCCAAGGTGCTCGGCAGTGTGCCGGTGGTGCTGATCATAGGGCTCGGAACGTTCCTTGGAATCTGCGCAACCGCCTCGCTTGTGGGGGAATTGCCCTTGCTGAAAGTGGCCTGGGCTTTAGTGCCCACGGTAACCTTCGGTGTTCTTGCCTACCTGGCGTTTTTCAGCTGGCTCGGGGCCGCCTTCCGCAACTCAACCCTGCTCGGGGTTGCCTATGTCTTCCTGGTGGAGTTTTTCATGGGAAGCGTGCCGGGTGTTCTCAAGCAGGTCTCGATCAGTTTCTATATTCGCTCCATGCTCTACGATGCGGCCGAGGAGCTTGGAGTTTCTCCAAGGGAGAGGAGGGGAATCTTTCAGCTTGAGCTGATTGAAGGCAGCGATGCGGCCATCATCCTGATCTCAATAGCGATCGGCTTCCTGCTCCTGGGGATGTACTGGTTCTCCAAGCGCGAATACCGCGACCTGACCTGAACCGGGCGGTTGTTATTCCCCGGCGCTCTCACACCCCAGCTCATCGCTGTCGAGGTCAGGCAGCTCCTCGTAGAGCGGCGGAGGGGGAGCTTCGCCCTGCGTGAAGATAAAGTTCAGCAGCCTGACCCCATCGTCCATGTCGATGCGGCCGCTGTCGTTGACATCGGCGGCTTCAAGACAGGGCAGCTCGAGGCCGGTGAAGGCGTGCAGCAGGATCTTGACAGCATCGCTGACGTTCCAGCTCTTGTTGTTGTCGACGTCGCCACGGATGAAGGTCTCCCCGGGGGCGGAGAATTCGAGCTCGGCGGAGAGCGACATGTCGCTTGAGCCGAGGGTGTTGTTGTGGACCTGGATCGCCAGCACGTTGAGGCCGTTGCGAAGGCTGTCACGGAACTCGGTGAGGTCGATGACCTCATCGAAGACGCCTTCACCACCGGTGATTTCGTGTGTCGCGCTTGCCGGCGTGTCAAAGGCGGGGGGGAATCCATCGAGGTTGGCGCGGGCCACCTCGGTGCCGTTGAGATAGGCGACGAAGCCGTCATCGTAGCGAATGTTCATCCGCAGGAAATTCATTCTTTCGCCTCCGCCGCTCAGCAGCCATTCGTAGCGGGCGAAGACCGACAGGGCCTGGTCCTGAACCCCGGCGACGATGGTCGCGTCATCACCATCTCCGTAGCCGATTCCGGTCGGCCCTCTATCCCAGCCGTTTTCCTGCGGCCGGAAGTCCGGCAGGTTGCAGTTCGCCGGCATCGCCTCGTTGGCGACGATGTAATCCCAATTGTCGCCCTCTTCCGCCGTTCTGAAGATGTTGACCGGGTCGGGGGCGTAGGTGTAGGCATCGGGGAGCTGCCCGGTGCCGGCAGCGGTTTCAACCACGATGTCGACCACCTGGAAAATTTCCGAGGCCGGTGTCTCCGCGGTGATCTCCCAGCTGCTGATGAGCTCGACCTTGTCGGAGGCTATCCCTCCGAAGGTGACGGAAGCCTCTCCCTCGGTGGGGAAGCCGCCGCCGAAGATCCTGACCGTCGCTCCGCCGGTGATGGGCCCGGAGGCGGGCAGGATGCCGGTGAGCATGAAGGAGGGGAAGTCCTCGATCGTGATCCATTCGGGGTCATTTGCATCGGCGCCGGCGCCTGCTCCCAGGACCAGGTCGATTTCACGGTCGCCGCTGTCAGAGGCCGTGTCCCCGGCGCCCTCATTCATGTTCCAGTTGGCGCCGATGTAGGGGTCTTCCTCCGGCGGCATGAAGAGCTCCCGCCGGATCTCATCTTCAAAACGCTCAAAGTTCCAGACCGAGGCCGAGCGCATGATGCCATTGAGCTCGCCGCCGCCGAAAAAACCACCGCCGGGCTGGAACATGGATCCTATGCGAATCCGGTCACTGCCGGGGAGGCTCGTGGGGAAATTGTCGCTGAGGAGCTGCTGGCCGTCGAGGTAGATGGCTCGTCCGCGCTGTGAGAAGGTACAGCAGATGTTGTGCCATTCTCCCTCGGCCAGCTCAGCCGAGGCGGTCAGGTCGTCAAAATCTCCATCGGAGGCCGTTCTTGCCCTGATATTGCCGGGCCTCAGATCAACGATAAACGCATCGGAACCATCGGGGGCCTCAATTGCAAAAAGTGTGTTGTAGGCAAAATCAGCGAAGCCGCCATTCCGGGGGGCCCGTCGGAACCAGGCCTGCAGGGTGCCCTCGACGAGAGAGCCGCTGAATCCCTCTGCGGTGGCGAACGGCCCATCGCTGAAATTCAGCCCCATCATCCCGCCGTTTGGGTCGGTATAGACGTAGCCTCCGGGCAGGATGGCCGTCGCCGTCGGGCTGTCGATGACCACATCCACTACCCCGGCAAATTCCGAAGCGGGGACCACGGCATCTATTGCCCCGTTTTCTACGGTGACCGAAGGCGACTCGAGGTTGCCGAAGGACACGTCCGGGTTCAAGCCGGGGAAGATCCCGAGGCCGGAGATCCTGACGGTATTCCCTCCTTCTAGCGGGCCGAAGGATGGGTCGATCGAGGTGATCAGGATCTGGGATGCCATCAGCTCGGCTGAGAATGAGAGGTCGCTGGAGGTGAGGTTGATATTGTGGACCTCGGCGGCCAGCACGTGCCGTCCGGTATCCAGCTCGGTCTGCTCCAGCAGGAATTCTTCGTCAAAACCATCGGCGCTGGTGATTTCGTGCTCGGTGGAGGCGGGGGCATCAAAGAGCGGCGGAGTCCCGTCGATACCGCGCCGGGCGACCTCTTCTCCATCGATATAGGCGACAAAGGAGTCATCGTAGCGAACGCGAAGCTGCAGCCAGGCCTCCGCCAGTTTCTCGGGAACGTCGAATTCTATCCGGACATAGAGAGCCAGGTAGTTGTCAGCCATATCATTGATGACCGTGGCGTCATCGTCATCTCCATAGCCGAAGCCGCTCGCCCCGCTTTCCCAGCCGGCGTCCTCGGCGTCGAAATCAATCTCGTTCCAGTCCCCCGGTGGTGCCGATACGCCCCTGAAGAACCTCCAGGTGTCTCCTTCGCCTACCAGCCGGGATTGTCCCCGGACTTCTGGAGCCGCCAGCAACAGCAAGGAGCAAAAAGGCAGAACATGGATGAAAAGTCTTGATATGGACATGGAGTCCTCCCTGAACCCTCGTAGAGGAGTGAGATTATCTGGTCTTCTTCATTGCCGACCCATAGCCGCCCTTGACCGAATTAAAATCGATGCCCGGGGGCGAAACACGTTCCCTATGTTACAGATGACAATTCCCGACAATCCAGCAGTAGTGGAAATAATTTATTGGCGCAGGTGCCGGGTTTTATTTCGTGCAGTGGTAAACGAATGCCGGCGGCAGGTTGCGCCAGACCGTTTTCGATGTCCGGACATCGGAGAAGTTGTCTTCCAGCAGGGCGCGAAAGCGTTTGCCGGCAGGTAACCGGCAGGCGTGAAGATAGGTGAAGGTGGCGAATTTTCCTCCTGGAGCCAGTGCGGCGGTAACGGACTTCATGATTCGCTTCTGCAGTTGTGAGTCAAAGGTGGCCCAGGGCAGGCCCGAGATGATCGCATCGGCCTTTTCCCGGTCAATTTCCCGGAGGTTTTCGACAATCTTCTCGGCCGAATCATTGACCACCAGCAGATGGGGAAACTTGTCCTTCACGATCGCGGCGAATTTCTCCCGCAGCTCGATTCCAAGATAGCTGCCCGGGTCCTCGAGACGCTCTGCGATGGCGCCGGTGAAGGCGCCCGTGCCGGGGCCGAGCTCAACCACGGAGGCTGCGGTTTCGAGCCCCGCCCCATCGACCATCTTTTCCGCCAGCCTGCGGGAGCTGGGAAACACCCCCCCGGTTGACTTCGGGTGACGGACAAAGTTGTAAAAAAACAGGAGGGATTCTTTCATCGGCCGGGGTATCTGCTCGTTGTTGCCAGAGAGGTTACTCTTCGGTATGGGAGATAGGCAACCTGATTACCCCGAACGAGCTGAAATCAATCGCCGCAGGAGCGGTAGTTGCAGTCGGAGAGGGGGTCAGCAGTCGGATCCATTCCGCAGTCGTCTTTACCGGGCGCAGGTGGAGGAGGGCCTCCCAGGAAAAGGAACTGCAGCAACTGGATGGCATCGGTGATGTTGTTGCGGCCGTTGTCATCGACGTCAGCCGCATCGGTGCAGGTGGGATTGGCGCTGCCGAGGAACAGCCAGTTCAGCACAGAGATGGCATCGGTAATATTGAGCCGCCCGCTGTCATCGGCGTCACCCCGCCTGAAGGTGCCGGCCGCGATCTCCGCCAGGACGACGACCTCTATTTCCGTGACGGTGATGTTGTCCTGGAACCCCCCGTCATCCACCTCGAGCTCGAAAAGATAGGTGCCGGGGGTGTCGAAGGTAACCTCGGTGGTAGACGCCCGCGGGTTGTTGATCGTTGAACGTGCAGGGCCATCGATCTGCCGCCAGAGGAACGTGATTTCCTGCTCGCAACCTTCACCTCCGCCATCGGATCCTGCGGCATCGAGCACCACCGAGGCGGACCGCCTGTTGAGGCGGACATCCGGTGGGTCCGGGCGGGTCTGCAGGACCACAAATGGGGGCGCATTGAAGTCAAGAGCGGTCGAGACGGCAATGGTGGCAAAGGTCTCCGAGGTATGGTCGCCAGTCGAGCCGTCATCGACCCTGAGGCGGATCTCGTAAATGCCATCCTGGGTGAAGATGACATGGGTGTCCTTGAAATCGCGGGTGTTCGCATAGATCTCCGCGCCGCCTTCGGTTCCATCCACGATGTCCCACCGGTAGCGCAGTTCCTGGTAGCCGCCGTCCCCATCATCGGAGTTGCGGCCGCGCAGCAGGATGTAGGCCCGGCCGCAGAAGGTGTGGAGGTTGACGGGCTCGTCGAGCATCAGGAAGATGCCCGGGTCGATCGCGGTGATGACCGCGGTGGGAGGATTGTTGTCCCGGGCTGAGTCGCGCAGCTCTACGATTTCGGAGATGATCTTACAGTGGGTGAAATCATCGAGATCCTCACAGAGGTCAGTGGATCCGAGGGGCAGTATATCGGCGACGGTGTCCTCGAGGAAGCTGCGGATCGTGGTGGTCACATCGACGTCACCGGTTTCCTGCAGATTATAGATGCCGCTTTCCCGGGAGAAGAACTCAAGAATGAACGGCACCGTGAAGATGGGCATGGTGGCCTCGGTCGGAAGCAGCCCGGGGACTGTCGTCGCGGTGTAGGTTTCCGTTGCGTAGCGGTATTCGATAACTACCCCCTGCCCGTCGTTGTCTCGTATCTGCCCGGTCAACAGATGCCCATTGGAGTGCTCCGCATCAGTGGGGTCGTATCCGATGGCCTCCAGCACGGCGGCAGTCACCGAGGTGATGGAGACGTGAAAATCAACAGCCTCGTTATCGACGTCTGTTGCGGTTACAGCGAAATCAACCCCGAAGAAATCTCCCCCGACAAAGGGGAACCCCAGGGGGATCAGCTCCAGGGCTGCGCCGGTGCCGAGCAGATCTCCCGGTGATACGCTGGAGATGTCAAGGGTGCCTTCCTCGATCTCGATGAGGTGGTTGCCGATGCCGGGTTGTCCACTGATCCACTGGATTGCCTGGCGGAAGCCGCTTGCCTGGCCCCGGACCGGATGGGTCAGGGCGGAGTCGACGCAGTTGCACCAATCGATGTTCTCCTTGGTGAAGCAGGCATCGGGGACCATGAAGATATTGGTGTTTTCATCGTTGAGAAGGATGCAGTCGAAGTGCTGGGCCTCGAGGGAAGTGCCGGGTGCGGTGCTCAGGCAGAGAAAGATGCAGGCCCATGCGCGCCGGGCGAAACCCGGAACTCGAAAACGGGGTAGCGGAAATTGTTTCCAATCAGACATGATCATTCCCTTTACGGGTATTTGTGCAGACCATTGAACCGGGGTCACAACCGTTGTTCAGTGGTTGGACCGGACAGCAGGCTGTATTTACATTCTTCCCAACACATTCATTTTCCGGGCTGGCAGGGTAAAAACAAAGCTGAAAACTGAGCCAGGCCAACAAGGGGGCCAGGGGGCCTTCTGCGGTTACTCACGGTATTTTCCGGTAGAATTTATTTCGCTGATTTGGTTCCCGGCGCGCTTATGCGTCATAATGTGCCTGTCAGCATGGACGGAAGCCGGGTTGATATTTACCCTTTTGAGACGGATCGAGGAGTATGGCAGCTAAAAAACGTTATGGTTCTCGCCGTCCGGTTTCGAGACGGTATGGGGCTGCCCGCGGGGGTTCGGGTGATAAGACCCTTTTCTACTGCATCATCGGCGGCGTGATCTTCGTTTTCGGGCTGTTTAGCTTCGTGGTTGTCAACTCCACCGGCTCCGATCCGGAGTCGGTTGGAACCCTGGCCGGCAACGAAAGCGATACAGCGCCGAAGTTTCGCCGCCTGGGTCCTCCGGATGAAGCAGCGGCCCTTCCGCCTCAACCTGTTCCCCGGCAGGAGGCAGAGCCGGAGAGAGAGCAAGGGCCTCCACCCGAAGAAATCACAGAGCCGGAGCCCGTCGAGCCCGTTGTTGTACGGGAGCCACAGCCTGCAGTGCCGCCGGAGGTAATTCCCTCTTCTCGTGAGCCAGTAAAGAAGCCCCCTCTTCCTGCCGCCAGGGAGGTGAGAAATACGGTTTTCAGTATGCTTGTTACCGGCAGGCTGGGGCCTGAAAAAATAGCTGTTGGTGATATCCGCACCTGGTCAAGGATCGGGTATTTCCTTCAACATGAAGCTGCTGAACAGCACTGGCTTGAATTTCCGAATCCCTCTCGGGTTCCAGTCATTAAAAAAGAAGGTGAGAAGAAAAAGGCGGAGGGGAAGGGAAAGAAGTTTCCCGATGGCTATCCGTCCCTGGCCAGCCGGAAGAAACCCGGCCATCGCCTGGTGATTCATGTTTCGACATCCTTTGATGGAGACATCGAATTCAGCGGCACGAAGACCGGAAGCAAGTATTCCTGCCGCCTTGATTGCAGCCTGGAGGAGCGCAAGGGTAACAGCTTCCAGTCCATCACGAGCTTCAGCGTCAAGACGAAGACCACTCCCGCCAAGGTGACCACCAGTGAGGATGGGGACCCCGGTCTCTTGCGAGAGGTGTATTCCACCGCGCTCGAAGAGCTTTGCCTCGAGCTGCTGGGAATGAAGCCCTTCAAATCTTAGCCTGCCTGGGGAGGGCCGCCTCAGCGCAGGCCGACGGCCTTGTAGACGCGCGCTACGGTGGCCTGGGCGGTCTCCCTGGCCCTGGCGGCACCGGCAGAGAGAATCTCGTAGACTCCTGCGGGGTCGCCGGCGAGCTCTTCACGCTTTTTTCGGTAGGGGGCAAAATAGTCGAGCAGCTTTTCGAGGAGGTCCTTCTTGGCATCTCCGTAGCCATAGCCGCCGCTCCGGTAGCGCTCCGCCATGGTTTCCAGTTCATCCCCGGAGGCGAAGAGCCTGTAGAGCTGGTACATGATGATCTCCTCGGGATCTTTCGGCTCATCGGGCGTGCGTGAATCAGTGACGATTTTGCCGATAGCTTTTTTCAACTTCTTTTCCGAGGCGAACATCTCGAGGGTGTTGTTATAGCTCTTGGACATCTTCTGCCCGTCGATACCGGGCACCACCGCCGTTGATTCCTCCACCTGGGCCTCGGGGATGACCAGGAGCTCTTTCCCCTTGCCGTAGACGTGGTTGATTCTCTGGGCGATATCACGGGTTACCTCGATGTGCTGGACCTGGTCCTTACCGACAGGAACCCTGTTGGAGTCGTAGATCAGGATGTCGGCGGCCATCAACACGGGGTAGGCGAACAGGCCGTGGTCCGGGGCGATTCCCTTGGCGGTCTTGTCCTTGTAGCTGTGGCAGCGCTCCAGGAGGCCCATCGGGGTGAGGGTTGAGAGAATCCAGGCGAGCTCCTGCACCTCGGGAACCTCCGAGTGCCGGAAGAAGGTCGTTTTTTCAGGGTCGAGTCCCAGGGCGAGGTAATCGAGGGCGACCCCCAGGACGTGCTCCCGCAGGACCTCCGCATCGCGTACGGTGGTCAGGGCGTGGTAGTCGGCGATGAAGTAATAGGAGTCGTGCTCATCCTGGCTGCGAATATGCTGGCGGATGGCGCCAAAGTAATTGCCGATATGGAGGACGCCCGAGGGCTGGATACCTGAGAGATAGCGCATGGAGAATGTTTTCGCCGATCGGGGCTTCCACTTCAAGCGGCAGGATCACGCTGTTTTCAGGAATCCGTCTCGTTTTTTTCGCCTAACCAGTCACGCGGGTTCTGCAGAACCTCCAGCAGGCGGGCCTCTTCAGAGCCGGGCTCGGGCCGGGCATCATAATCCCAGCGAACCAGGGGGGGCAGCGACATCAGGATGGATTCGATTCTGCCGTTGGTTTTCAGGCCGAAGACCGTCCCCCTGTCGTAGAGCAGGTTGAACTCGACATAGCGTCCCCGCCGCTGCAATTGGTGCAGGCGCTCCCGTTCACCGCAGGGTTCATCTTTGCGCCGCTGGAGAATCGGCAGGTACGCATCGACAAAGGCCCTGCCGAGATTCTGCCACATCGCCAGGCTGTCTTCATCTGCATCTACGTAGTCGAAGAAGATCCCGCCAATTCCGCGGGCTTCATTCCGGTGGGGCAGGAAAAAGTATTCGTCGCAGTCTTTCTTATAGCGTGGGTAGAGGTCCTGTCCATGGAGTTCACAGGCGTCTTTCCAGGCCCGGTGAAAATGGACGGCATCCTCATCGTAGAGGTAATAGGGGGTCATGTCGGCGCCGCCGCCGAACCATTTCCGGTCTCCTTTTTCGATGTAACGGAAATTGGCATGCACAGTGGGGGCCCGTGGGTTGCGCGGATGCAGAACAAGTGAGATTCCGGTAGCGAAAAAGCCGTCCCCCTCTCCGGGAAGATCGCCGGCATAATCCTCCTCCAGCAGGCCATGGACCTCGGAAATATTAACCCCCGCCTTTTCAAGAACGAGCCCCTCGTTGAGGACGCAGCTGGTTCCGCCACCCCCGCCGGGGCGCTCCCAGGTGTCCTGCCGGAAGCTCTCGCCATCAACGGCTTCAAGGGCTTTGCAGATGGTGCCCTGAAGCTCGCGGGCGAAATCGCAGCAGCGCTGTCTCAAGGTCTCGGTCTCCGGGGTTGTACTTGAAGAGATCTTAATGTAACAGTCTGCGTTCAGGATCCAAGTATTGACCCGTTTCTTTGGGGGCCTCCCTTGCGTGGGGAGGGTTTCAGTAAGAGGGGAAAAGCTTTAGCCTGTTTCCTGGTCCCCCAAGCCGGATGCAGAATGAATGATCTGAAAGAAAACAAAGCCCGCCCGGTGGTCTTCGGAGAGGTGCTCTTCGATGACTTCGAAGATGGCGCAACCGTCATCGGCGGGGCGGCCTTCAACTTCGCCTGGAATCTCGAAAGCCTCGGCCTTGCACCGCTCTTTATCAGCCGCATCGGCAGTGACCCGCTCGGAGAGCAGGTGCTGGAGACCATGAGGTCGAGCGGGATGGAGACCTCCGGTGTCCAGGTCGACACCACACTCCCCACCGGGACGGTCAGCGTCCGGGTGCGCGATGGACAACCTGAATACACGATTAACGATTCCCAGGCCTACGATGCAATCGATGCCGCAGAGGCTCTCACGGCCCTGGGAGAAAACCCGGCGGGAATGCTCTATCACGGCAGCCTTGCGTTGCGTTCTGATGGTTCGCGGGAGGCTCTCGATGAACTTGCCGGCCGGCTGGCAGGAGAGATTTTTGTCGACGTGAACCTGAGGCAGCCCTGGTGGCAGAAGGAACAGGTGCGGGCGGATCTTTCACGCGCCCGGTGGGCGAAGCTGAACGACGAAGAGCTCCGCGAGCTCTCTTCACAGCCGGCACACTCTCGCGGTGGGCTTCTTGAACAGGCGGCTGCTTTCAGGAAGGAGCTGGATCTCGAGGTTCTCTTCCTGACTCTTGGAGGCGAGGGAGCCGTGATTCTCGGTCCGGCTGAAGAGGTTCTCGAATTGCCTGCTGCGGCAGCAGGCCCGCTGGTCGATACTGTCGGCGCCGGCGATGCCTTTACCGCGGTAGCCATGCTCGGGCTCTCAACCGGGTGGCCCGGGGCGGTGATCCTCGAGCGGGCTGTCCAGTTTGCCGCAGCGGCCTGCTGTCTCGAGGGGGCTACAACCTCCCGGCGGGAACATTACGGCAGCTTCCTGCAGGGCTGGGGTCTCCAGGAGGACCCCGGCTCTCTCAGGGGTTGAAGTAATCGGGCTCGCTGCCCGCCTTCCATTTGATGTTGCAGCCGATGCTGTTTTTCTGGTTCTCCAGCGGTGCATCACCGGCCAGCAGCGCATCGATGGCGGCTGAGAGATCGGCCCCGGTGGGGGTGCCGTTGTCAGGGCGGCTGTCATCGTACTGCCCGCGGTAGGCCAGCTTGTGGGAGCTGTCGTAGAGGAAGAAGTCGGGGGTGCAGGCGGCGCGGTAGCTTTGGGCCACCTCCTGGCTCTCGTCGTAGAGGTAGGGGAAGGTATAGCCGGCGTTGGCGACTTCCTCCGCCATTTTCTCGAAGCTGTCGTCCGGATGGGTGGAAACATCATTGGCACTGATGCCGACCACCTTGACGCCGCGCGCCTGGTAGCCCGTGCTGCTCTCTGCGAGATGCTCCCTCAGGTGCAGGACAAAGGGGCAGTGGTTACAGATAAACATCATCAGCACGGGGCTGCCTTCGAGGTCCGAGAGGCTCACGGTGGAGCCGTCGGTGGCCGGCAGGCTGAAGCCGGGAGCCGGGGTTCCCAGCTCGACCATGGTTGAAGCGGTTTTTACCATTGGAGTTCCTTTCTTCGGGTTACTTCTTAAGTTCGCGGATGCTGATGTTCCTGAAGCGCACCTTGGCGCCATTGGGCCATCCCTTGCCTCCGTGTACCTGGATCGCCACGCTGCCGGCGTCCGGAATCCGTTTTTTATCATCCGCGAAATGGGAAATGTGCCAGCCGTTGAGCCAGGTATCGATCGTCGGCGGGTTGGAGGTGATCCGGGCACGCACCTCGTTGTACTGCCCGAAACGCCAGACCTTCTTCCAGTCCGCCAGCGCGAAGCCCAGCGGGATGTTCTGCTTGTTGTCATTTCCTTTACGGATCGTCTTATCATCGTTGAGCTCGTAGTTGCGGACGTTGAAGCCGCCGGTTCCTTCTCCATAGATCCCGGCGACATTGCCGTTGCCGTGCCAGTCAACCATCAGCTGGTAGCACTGGCCGCGTTCGGTTGAGCGCAGAAAAATTCCGCTGCAGACTCCCCAGTCGGGCTTTGTCTCGATGACCAGCTCGAAATCAGAGAACTTGCGGTCGGTAACGAGCACCCCTCCATTGCCACTGCCGGGAGGGTCCTGCTCGCCTTCCCAGGTGCCGCCGGCATGGGTCCACTGGCCTCCGCTGCCGTGGCCGGTGCGGATCTTGCGCCAGCCCTTGCTGTCGGCTGAAAGGGATTCAAATCCTGCCGGTACCCCGTTGGGTTGAAGAGGCTGGATGGGGATGTTGCGGTACTCCACCCAGCCCTTGCTCGAGTGGTAGTCCTGCAGCCCGATGAAGCCGGCCCGGGGGCGCGAACTTATCTTCTTGTTTTTCTTTTCGTCGGCATCGATATTCAGTACGCCGTCGAGCCGTATGGAGATCCTGCCGCCCAGGCAGGTTATCTCGTAGGAGTGCCAGGTGTTGGCGCCCTCGGCTTCCTTCGACGGGCGCGGACTCGTTGCCTCGACCCCGTAGAGAGAAGCCGTGCAGTGCGCATCGTCTCGCGGAGCGTTGGAGATCTGGACCTCGAAGCCGGAAACCCATGGGGCTCCATCATCCTGCCCGGGGACGCGGATAAAGATGCCGCTGTTGCCCTGCTCGGAGATCCGCCAGTCGAGCCGGAGAACGAAGTCGCCGTATTTCTCCCTGCTGATGATCCTGTTGCCGCCGCGAAGCGCGTGGATGACACCGTCCTTGACGGTCCAGGATTCTTTCTTTCCCTTGATGATGAAGTGCTCTTCGATGTTCTTGCCATCGAACAGGGATACAAAACCAGGCTCTGTCGGTGGGTTTTCATAGGCGCCCAGGCTCGCAGTCAGCAGAAGAAGGGCAAGCAGGCAGGATGCAATCAATCTGCAGTGGCTCATCTCAGCGTCCTCCAGGTGTCATTGTTCCTCGTTAAAACAAGGCGTTAATGTAACACAGTCCCGTGGAAAGCTGTGTGCCACCGCGAGGTAAACGAGTCCCTCCACCGGGCCGGGGGCTCCTTTCTCTCCCGCCAGTATCGCTTCTTAGACATGTCCCTGGCGGCATGTATACTCTGGAGAGAGAATCCGGATTGTCAGGCAATAAGCGGGTGGGCAAGCCTGGAGTCCGCAAGGGTTCCTGCCGGGAATGTGCAGGCAGGCTTTCAGTTGAGGGGCAGGCGAAACGGGCAGGTCGGTACAATGGAGTTCTCCGGAGAAAAACTGAGCTTTGCCCCGCGCTGCAGGCGGCTGCTTCTGCCGGGCCTGGCGATGCTGGCCGGCCTTCTGGTCTGCGGGGAACTCTTTGCCGCATCCCTGGTTGCTCCGGCAAACTACGGCGAGCTTGTTCGCTCAGCCGATGCGGTAGTCTTTGCCCGGGCGCGGGCCTCGACCGCAGCGGCCCGGGGGCCCTTGGTCTTTACCACGACCGAGTTTGAGCTGATTTCAAGTTTCTCCGGTCCTCTGGCGGCTGGCGATATTGCCAGGGTGGAGACTCCGGGTGGAGAGCTCGAGCTGCGCTCCTGGCATGTTCCCGGTTCCCCGGACTTTGTCGAGGGCTCTGACTACCTGCTGTGCCTGAGTCGCAAGGGCGAGAGTCTCTGGGTCCCGACGATGCTTTTCTGGGGCATTCTCACAGAAGCGAAGGATTTTTCGGGTCGTGAATTTCTTGTCCCGCTCGAGGAGCATTCCGATGGGTTGTTGCCGCGCCCTGGCGGTGGCGGGACGGAGGCCCCCGGGCCCTGGGACCGGGCGACTTTCATGGATCACCTTCGTGAAGTCCTGGAGCAGGGCAGCGCCTGGGATTTGCGCCCCCTCGAACCCATGCCCTCTCTTTTGCGCCGGGGAGATGGTGGCGGCGCCGAGCAGCCGGAGGATTGCTCGATCTTCTCGAGCAACGGACGCAAGATGCGCTGGCGCAGGTTTGACTCCGGGGAATGGGCGACGATCTACGGCAGCAACCCGGGAGATTCCTCGCTGCGCGATGGCGGCCTGTGGACCGTTCAGCAGGCGATGGAGCTCTGGATGGAAATCCCGGGGACGAGCTTCAACCTCTATTTCGGAGGCGCGCGCGACATCGCCGCCGACTGCCGCGGCCAGGAGAGCTCCGAGGAGAACTATATCCTCTTCGGTGACCCCTGCTCGGACATCGCTGATATTGAAGGTTGCGGGGGGGTCCTGGCCTACGGTGGTCCCGTTACTTCGGGAACTCATATCTTTGACGGAGAGAGGTGGCTTACGATCACCGGCTGGTTCGTTGTTGTGAACGAGGGCGTTGGTTGCCTCGGCTCGAGCGGCTACAGGAGGATGATTGCTCATGAGCTTGGCCATGGCCTCGGCTTCGGGCACGTGGAAGATTCCCGGGCGCTGATGTACGCCTCCTGCTGTCGGGACATCAACGACACGGACAGGGCCTGTTCCCGCTACGCCTATCCTGCCCTGAGCGAATCCAACGAGCGTCCCCAGGCTTCAGCCGGTGAGGATCTCGACCTTGTGCTGCTTGGAAACTCGGTTCGTCTCGAGGGGACGGTCAGCGATGATGGCATGCCTGAGGGCGAAGAACTGGAGGTTTCCTGGACGGCCATCAGCGGCCCCGGTGAGGTGGCATTCGCCGATCCGTCCGCCGCCTCGACGATTGCCTCGTTTTCTGAATCAGGCAGGTATATTCTTTCGCTCGTTGCCCACGATGGAGAGCTGCTGGATGTAGACCAGATAGAGTTAGAGGTTGAGGTCCTGGTCGGCAGCCGCACCCGGGCCAACTTTCAGCAGGGAATCGATGGTTACCAGGGGGTTGTGGACACCTACATCCACGCAGGCTCAGCCGATGAGGATCATGGCTTCGCCGAGAGTCTTCGCATCGACAGCGACACACCGTCTGGATCCGGCAATGTGGCCCAGGTTCTTCTGCGCTTTGAATCCATTTTCGGTTTCGGGCCGGACCAGCTTCCTGCCGGGATCGATATCGAGAGGGCGTGGCTGGAGCTGAACACGACCAATTCCGGGGATGGAGCGTCTGTCCACAGGATGCTGGTGCCCTGGAGCGAGGGTGACACGTGGAACAGTTTCGGGTTGGAGGGTATCGAAGCCGGCGAGGAGGCTGCCGCGGCTGCGGAAGCGACCGTGACCGGCATGGGCCGGCCGGCCGTGGTGGACGTGACCGGGAGTCTTCGCCTCTGGGCCGCCGACCCGGCGGCTAATAACGGCTGGGCCTTTCTGCCCACCGGCTCCGACGGCTGGCGCTTCGACTCGGCCGAGAGAGAAGACGGCAGTCCGCCCAGGCTGGTGGTGGAATACCCGCTCATCGAATCGAGGAGGCATATTTCCATCGGTGCGGAATGGGATTATTTCAAGGGCCGGCAAACGGTGGATCCGGGGTGGAAGGAGCCCGGTTTTATTCCGGGGGAATCCTGGTTTTCGGGGCCGAGCGGGATCGGCTACGGGGATAACGATGATGCGACGGTTCTGCGCGATATGGAGGATCGCTATCTGACGGTCTACTGCCGCCGGGCCTTCGAGGTTGCCAACCCCTCCATCGTGGGTATGCTCGAGCTGGGTATCGATTACGATGATGCGTTCGTCGCCTATCTCAACGGCATCGAGGTCGCCCGTTCGGAAAACATGGGGGCGCCTGGGAGCCCGGTAACAAGAACAACCCGCCCCGATTCAAGTCACGAGGCGGGAGAGGAGGAGATCTTCTCCATTGCGCCGGAAGCCCTCCGCGTCGGGGAAAATGTTCTCGCTATCGAGGTCCACAACAACACTATCGGCTCCGGAGATCTCTCGATGATTCCCCGCCTGGGAGCCTCCTATATCCTGATTGAGGGCAATTCCAGCTGGAGCTACCTGCCGGGCTCCGGAGAAACACCATCGGGCTGGAACGAACCGGGATTTGACGATTCAGGGTGGGCCGCCGGCCCGGCCGGGATCGGCTACGGGGATGGAGACGACCTGACAGAGCTTGCCGACATGCAGGGTAACTACCTCAGTGTTTTCTGCCGCAAAACCTTCCGGCTCGATTGCCCGGGAGAGATCAACCTGGCCGTTCTCAGCGCTATTTACGATGATGGAATCGTCATCTACCTTAACGGAGTGGAGTTGGCCCGGGCCAACATGCCTGCCGGCGCAGTCTCCAGGCTCACCCGGGCCATCAGCTCAGTGGAGAGTGCCGTTGTAGACCTCGAGATAGCAGGCGAGCTTCTGCGGCGTGGAGAAAATGTCCTGGCCGTCAGTGTTCACAATACCTCCATCAACAGCTCTGATCTCACCTTCATGCTGAGCCTTGCGCCCTCGCTTCTGCTGGTGGAGCCTTGCCCGGACGAGAAACCTGGTCCTGCTCCGGAGTTATTTCGCCGCGGCGATGTGTCCGATGAGGGCAAGCTTGACATTGCCGATGCGGTCAGGATCCTGCTCTCGCTCTTTGCCGGTGGAGTTGAAATCAATTGCCCGGATGCGGCGGATGTCGATGACGATGGAATGGTCCTCGTTACCGATGCAGTGCGCCTGCTGCGTTATCTCTTCGGAGGTATCGAGCCGCCTCCTTCTCCCGGTATCGAGTGCGGAGAAGACCCCACCGAGGACGAACTGGGGGGCTGCGAGGCGACCAGCTGCGGGGCCTGATGGGCCCTGCAGGCGGCAGGATGCTGATTGCTGAACCGGCAGCAGGGCGGTTAGACTCCGTTTCCTGATGAGCAAGGCAACTCCAGGATGGCGTTTCTCTGTCGATGTTGGCGGTACCTTTACCGATTGCGTCGCCAGGACTCCGGCGCAGGAGCTTCGTACCCTCAAGGTGCTGAGCTCGGCAACGCTGAAGGGAAAGGTTTCAGATGGTGCCGCCGGAGCTCTCTGTGATGAGAGCCTGCGCGGCCTTTGCGATGATTTCCTGCGCGGCTTCGAGGTTCGCCTGCTGGGCCCGGGGGGGCATCGTGCTTGAGCAGGCTGCTGTTACCGGGTCCCGCAGTGCCGATGGCATCGTTCTTACCGCCAGGCCCCTGGGCACGCTGGCGGGTGCGCGCTCCTGGGAGCTGGCTTCTCCCGAGGAGGCACCGCTGTTGTGCATGCGGATGCTGATGGGGCTTCGTCTCGATGAAAGCATCGGCGAGGTTGAGTTGCGCCTGGGAACCACCCGGGGAACCAATGCGTTGCTGGAACGCAAGGGGGCGCGAACGGCATTTCTCACCACCCCCGGCTTCGCTGACATCCTCCTGATCGGGAACCAGGACCGCCCGGCTATCTTTGACCTGGAAATTCGCAAGCCGGATCCTCTCTTCGAGGTGGCAGTAGAGATTCCCGGGCGTATAAGCGCCCGCGGGGAAGTGCTCGAGCCGCTGGACCTGGAGTTTGCGGCCGAGCAGTTTGCGAAGCTGGAGGCCGAGGGTTTCGAGGCGATCTCTATCTGCCTGCTGCATGCGGTGGCAAACTCTGAGCACGAGGAAGCGCTCGGTGAGCTCGCCGAACGCTTCCGGTTTGAGGAGGTGGCCTTGTCGAGCAGGTCATCTTCAGCTCCCCGGATGGTCTCCCGGGGTGATACGGCTCTCGTTGATGCCTACCTCGGCCCGGTCATAGGAAGCTATGTGGCCTCAATTGGCAATGCCGCCCCCGATGCGCCGCTGCGTCTTCTCACCAGTGCGGGCGCCCTGTCCTCTGCCCGGGCGTATTCGGGCAAGGACTCGGTTCTCAGTGGCCCTGCCGGTGGCGTGGTCGGCGCAGCCCATGTGGCCCGGCAGACAGGCTCCAGCCGTGCAATCGGTTTCGACATGGGAGGGACCAGCACGGATGTAAGTCGCTGGGATGGAAGCTTCGAGATGGAGCATGAGACCGTTAAGGCGGGGGTGCGGATCGCCACGCCTCTACTGGCGATTGAAACCGTTGCCGCCGGTGGCGGCTCGATCTGTGATTTTGACGGCGAAAAGCTGACCGTTGGCCCCCACAGTGCAGGCTCTGTTCCCGGGCCCGCCTGCTATGGAGCCGGGGGGCCGTTGACGGTTACGGACATGAATTTCTTTCTGGGGCGGATTCCGCCCAAATGGTTCCCCTTTCCACTCGATGAGGATGCTGTCAGGGAGCGGCTCGATTCGCTGGCCGGGAGGTTGCGCAGCCGGGGCTACTTGAGGAGCCTAGAAGAGATTGCCGAGGGTTTCCTGGAGATTGCTGATCACCGCATGGCAGCGGCGATCCGGAAAATCAGCCTGGCTCGTGGATACGATGTTCGAGAATACGTGCTGGTGGCTTTCGGTGGTGCGGGTGCGCAGCATGCCTGCGCGGTTGCCCGCGAGCTCGGCATCTCGAGGGTGATCGTTCCCCGGCTGGCGGGAATACTGAGTGCCAGGGGGGCCTCGCTGGCCACCGTCACCAAGATCGCTGAAAAACCGGTACTCGAGCTTCTTGATTCCATCACAGCAGAGCAGCTTGGTAACCTCATCGCGGAGCTCGAAGACCAGGCCAGGCAGGAGGTGCTCGAGGATGGGATCGAGCAGGAGCATGTCGAGGTAAGCTCGCGGACGCTTGACCTGCGCTACCGGGGGCAGGAGTCGTCCATCGAACTGGAGACGACGTTTGAGTGCTGCCGGGAGGACTTCGAGGCTGCTCACGAGCGCCTTTATGGTTTCACCCATCCGCAGAGGGAGCTGGAGCTCGTAGCAGCCCGGGTCAGCTGCGAAGGCCTGGCAGCGGCTGCTGCATCCGAAGAAGAGGATGAACCCCCGGCACCGGCAGGCGACCCGGGAAAAACCGGCCGGGTGTTCTTTGCCGGCAGCTGGCAGGAGGCCCGGCAGCTGGAGGGGGCTTTTCTGCCGGTGGGCGAGAGCCTGTGCGGCCCGGCGGTTGCCGCATCTGAATATCACACCGTGTTTGTTGAGCCGGGCTGGACAGCATCCAGGCAAACCTGCGGGCACATCCTGCTGGAGCAGGCCGCGTCCGGTTCCCCGCTGCCTGAGCGGGCGCAGGCCGCCCAGCCTGACCCTGTCCGGCTGGAAATTTTCCATCAGCACTTCGCATCGATCGCCGAGGAGATGGGAGTTGCCCTCGAGCGCTCGGCGGTTTCAACCAATGTCAGGGAGAGGCTTGATTTCTCCTGCGCCATCTTTGATTCCTGTGGGGGATTGGTCGCCAATGCACCTCACATTCCAGTTCATCTCGGGGCCATGGGGGAGTGCGTGAGGCAGGTTGCCCGGGAGGTTTCCAGTATCTCGCCGGGAGATGTGATTGTCAGCAATGACCCGTTTCTCGGTGGCTCCCACCTTCCCGATGTAACCGTTATAACCCCGGTTTTCGAGCCCGCCGGCGAGCTGCTGTTCTATACCGCTAACCGGGCACACCATGCCGAGATCGGCGGGATGCGGCCGGGATCCATGCCGCCGGATTCGAAGAATCTTGCCGAGGAGGGCGTGCTTATTCGCTGTTTCAAGGTAATCGATGGCGGCCGCAATTGTTTCGCTGAGCTTGGCGAGCTCCTTCGTTCCGGGCCCTGGCCATCGCGCAGCCCCCGGGAGAATATCGCTGATATCGAGGCCCAGGTCGCTGCCAACAAGGCCGGTTCCCGAAGACTGGATGAGCTCATCGCGGCTTGTGGCCGGGAAACTGTCCTGGGGTATATGGGCCATATCCAGGCCGCAGCCCGGCGGCTCATGGAGTTGCAGATCGAGAGACTGGATCCGGCCCGGAAGGAATTTGAAGATGAACTCGATGATGGGACCAGGATCGTGCTGAAGCTTGAGAGGTGTGAGCGCGGGGTTCGTCTTGATTTCACCGGCACCTCGGGGGTGCTGGGTAACAACTTCAACGCCACGCCGGCCATTGTATCGAGTGCCGTGCTCTATTGTTTTCGTTGCCTGGTAGAGAGCGATATTCCTCTCAATGCCGGAGTCCTCGAGCCCCTGGAGATCATTCTCCCGGAATGTTTTCTCAACCCGCCGGCAGCCGCTGACCCGGCTGAATGTGCCGCAGTATCGGCGGGGAACGTAGAAACTTCTCAACGGATCGTCGATGCCATATTCGGGGCCCTGGGGGCCGTTGCTGCCAGCCAGGGAACCATGAACAACCTTCTTTTCGGCAATGAAGATTTCGGGTACTACGAAACCATCGCCGGGGGTGCGGGGGCGGGCGCGGGCTTCAGTGGTGCGGATGGAGTACATACCCATATGACCAATACAAGGATCACGGACCCGGAGGTGCTCGAGCGCCGCTATCCTGTCCGTCTCCACCGTTTCTGTCTGCGCCCAGGCTCAGGCGGGGCGGGAGAAAATCGGGGAGGTGACGGCATCGTCCGGGAGATCGAGTTCCTTGACCAGGTTGAGGTGTCGATTCTCAGCCAGCGGCGCTCGAAGGGACCCTATGGCCTGGCTGGAGGGGAGGCCGGGCAACCCGGGCGTAATCTTCTTCGAAGGGCCGGGCAGGCTGACTGGGAAGAGCTGCCGGGGGTCGCGGCCTTCAGCACGAAGGCCGGTGATATATTGCGAATTGAGACGCCGGGAGGAGGAGGCTGGGGGAAGCCTTCCTAGGAGCGCGGGTCGTTTCCCGCCGCCAGTTTCCTGCGGGCGAATTCGGCAACGCCTTCTTTCCAGGGAGGCAGGCTGAGAGCTTGTTGACGTGCCGTGGTTAATTCTGAATTTGCCGGGCGCTCGGCCGCGGAGGGGAATTCACTGGCTCTTGCCTCGGCCAGTGGAGTTTCGATTCCCAGCCGGCGATAGAGCTCGCGGACAAATTCAAACCGGCTGGCTCCCCCGCTGCCGGCAATATGATGGGTGCCAAAGTCATCGGAGAGGATCAGCCGGGTAATCGCCCCGGCAAGATGGGGGACGAAGGTCGGGGAGCCGCGCTGGTCACCGGCGATTCGGACCTCCCGGTTGCCGCCGGCAAACCCCAGCGCCGCCTGCGCGAAGCACTCCCCCGGGGTATCATAGAGCCAGGCGGTGCGGACGATAAAATGCTGCGGGTTCTGTCGGCGGACCTCTTCCTCTCCGGCCAGCTTGGTGCGGCCGTAAACCGACAGGGGGGACGGGGCATCGTTTTCGTCGTAGGGCCCTTCCTTCTTTCCGTCAAAGACGTAATCGGTTGAGACTGTCAGGACCCTGCTGCCGCTCGTACAGGTTTGTTCGGCCAGGATGCCGGGGCCGATGGTGTTTGCCTCGCGGGCCGAATCGGGCTGTTTCTCGGCGCCGTCTACATCGGTAAAGGCGGCTGCGTTGATAACGATGTCCGGTTGATGGAGGCTGAGTGCTTCCCGCACGGCATCCTTCGATGAGATGTCGAGGTCGGAGCGGGCCAGTCCAATGACCGGGCCTTCTCTTTCAAGGTGTGCTACCAGGGCCCTTCCCAGCAGCCCGCCGGCTCCGGTGACCAGGGCTTTCAAGAATCGTTCTCCCCACCCGGCAGGCGATCGGCAATATCTGCGAGGTTGCCTGCGGCAGCGTCTTTTTCCGACAGGACCGGATCGGTAACTGGCCAGTTAATGGCCAGCTGCGGGTCATTCCAGGCAATGGTGATTTCATCCGCGGGGTTATAGGGACTGGTGACCTTGTAGAGCACCTGGGCTGTGTCGCCAAGGACACAGAAACCGTGGGCGAAACCCGGTGGAATGTAGAGCTGGCGGAAATTCTCAGCTGAGAGATGAACGGCCACCCATTTGCCAAAGCCGGGTGAGTCGCGCCTGATATCGACGGCGACGTCATAGATCGCTCCTTCGACAACACGGACCAGCTTGCCCTGGGGATGTTGGACCTGTGCGTGCAGTCCGCGCAGGACTCCCCGTTCTGATGAGGAGTGGTTGTCCTGGATGAACCCGGGGATCCCCGCCTCCTGCCAGTCCTCTGGATTATAGGATTCCAGGAAATAACCTCGCTCGTCCCGCCACACAGCGGGCTCGATGAGGATGATCTCGGGCAGATCCTGGGGAATGAACTGGGTCTCTTTTTCGCCGCTGCAACCGGCTTGCGTGTCCCCTTCGCTCATCCTGTTTCCCTTGCTGGCGGTTGGTGTTTTTACCTGTATACATAACTATACTCCTGCTGAGGGGTGCTTCTTCAAACTTATCCGGACCTTGGCGGTGCCTGCGCGGGTTCCCACGGATTGGATTTAGCTTGACCTTTACCCCCGTGGGGGAAAAAAAGGGTCTCTTTCAAACTTTGAAGCTACCAGCCCAATGTCCCAATACGAAAGCTCTATGCAGGAACGCGCCGTAGCGCTCAGGGAGACGCTGGTCTCCCTCAGTATCCTCGGCACCGAAGATCGTGTTTCCCTGCAAGGGTGCCTCAAGAGGGTTGCCCCGGAGGATGTCGCGGTCGTCCTCGGTGACCTCGATACCGACGAGCGACTGGTCATCTTCAAGGCCCTGCCTTCGGTTGAGAGTAAGGCGACGGTTCTCGAGGAGACCGACCAGCAGACCCGGTCAGATCTGCTGGAGGGACTGACCGAAGAAGAGCGCCGCGAGGTAATCGGGGAGATGCCTGTCGATGACCTCGTCGATGCCCTGGATGAGCTTCCAAGGGCTGAGCAGGAGAGGATCATTGCCGACCTCGAGGATGAAGATGCCGAGGACGTTCGAGAGCTCCGCCAGTATGAAGCTGACAGCGCCGGTGGAATGATGACGCCTGAATTCCTGGTGGCGCCGATGGGAGCCACCAGCGGCGAGGCCCTGGCGACTATCCAGGGCAACCTCAATGCCGAGGT
>JAYGDV010000093.1:0-2154 GCA_046582735.1 Planctomycetota bacterium | reverse complement strand
AACCGGAAAAAACCGTTTTTTCATCAAGACTACCCCTTATTTGTTTCCCGTTTTAAGACCTGGCCGATAGACCACAACTACATGTTAGCACCCCGAAGCCACTACGCCTTGAGGATTCGGCAAGCTCAACAGCTTAGCACAAAGTTAGGGTCAGCCTCCCCCCTCTACTTGGAAGCTACCAAGCCGCCTGAGCGATAGTAGAATTGGTGCACCATGGAAAACCGAAACTAATGGCTGTTTCCCGCAACAGAATCATTCTCCCCTGGATCATCTGCATCGCGCTCCCGGCCTGCTGGCCGGGAGAAATACGCTCCCAGATTCCCGAGGAGGATATCTGGGCTGTCGACCAGGAAAGAGCGACGGGCCAGCTGACGATCTACAACAGCGAGCCCGGGGGAGGCTTCATCGGTATCCCCCTGGAGCTCGGAGATTTCAACGACGATGGCAAGATGGATTTTGTCGTCACCGCCATGTTCGCCGACACCGGTCCCTCCAATAACCGGAAGAACGGAGGCGAGGTCTACCTCTACCAGGGAGATGGCAGGCTGCAGGGAGAGCTCGATCGCGCCCGCCTGCCCACCTCAACCGGAACCCTCACTCTTGAAGGTGAAAGAAGTGGTGACTTCCTCGGCACCGAAGTCTTTACCGCAGATGTCAACGGAGATGGAATAGACGATCTTCTCATCGGCGCCCAGAACCTGGACCTGGTTTCAGGCAATACCATGGTGCGGGACAACTGCGGCGGCGTATACGTAGTGCTCGGGCGGCGTGAAATTTTCCGGGACAATATTACACTGGATCTCAGCACGGATAATCCAGGCATCATCCGGATTCTCGGAGCCGAAACAGGTGAGAGGGCCGGCGTCTGGGTAGAGAGCGGCGACCTCGACGGGGATGGCTTCATGGAGATCCTCATCGGCGCCGACCAGTTTCCCGCAGCGCCAGGGGGAGAAGACAACCGCACTCGCTCCGGCAAGGTGTATATCATCTATGGCAGAGACCTCTTCCCCCCGGTTATAGACCTTGCCACGGAGACCGACGGCGTGAGCATCATCCTCGGGCGCGACAGCGGAGACCACCTCGGCTCCACCCTGCATGCCCGGGACCTCGACGGCGATGGACAGGACGAGCTGATCGCCTCGGCCGCGCTCGGGCGCCTGTCGGCAGCGCTGCCCGCAGGAAGCCCGGTGGTGGCGGTCGGGATCGGGGCCGGGGATGGGCCTGCAAACTCGAGGCTCAATTGCGGTGAAACCTACATCTTCTATTCCGATGGAGTCAACGGAAGCCGGTTCCCACCCCTGGTCGACCTCG
Organism: Planctomycetota bacterium; assembly: GCA_046582735.1. Taxonomy (GTDB): domain Bacteria; phylum Planctomycetota; class UBA8108; order UBA8108; family UBA8108; genus UBA8108. The sequence continues at coordinate 843 of JAYGDV010000093.1, read as the reverse complement.
GCTCACCTCTCGAACCACAGCTCGCCGACCGGGTCACCACGATCTATGGAGCCCATGCCGACCACCTCCTCGGTGAAGAAATCGCCTCAGGAGATCTCAACGGCGATGGCCGGATGGACCTCATCCTGGGCGGGCTGACCGCCCCGGGCCCCCGGGGTGAAGCCCGGGCCGGAGTCGCTGCGATCATATACGGATGGCCTGGACTGCGCGGCGCCAGCATCGACCTCTCGCCGGAGCCGGTCATCCGCAGGCCGGAAGGACTGAGAACGTCTTTCCTTTTCGGCAGCAACCCCGGCGACATACTTGCCGACACGCTGAGCGCTGTTGATCTCGATGGCGATGGCTTCGACGATCTCTGTATCGGAATTCCGCGTTTCGATGCGGGCAGCGGCCTGCGTACACGAACCGATGTCGGCGCAGCCCTTGTCGTCTACGGAGATCCCCTCGGCCTGCCGGAGACATGGGAGCCCCTGCGCGAGGAGCTCCCCTGCAATCTCAGGATCAAGGCCGTCGTCGGCAGCGAGCCGGAAGACCTGCTCGCCTACTCGATGGTAACAGGGGATGTGGATGGAGATGGGCGGCCGGATCTCTTCGTCAATGTCATGAGAGGAGATGGCGGCGAGGCCAGGAGCGAGGATGCCGGGGAAGCTGTCGCCGTCAGCGGCAGGCTGCTGAGCGCAAGAAGCTACAGGATCACCGCGCTTGAACCCTTCAGCGGAGCGCTCGGGGTCCCGGTCCCGGTCACCATCCATGGAGGAGACTTCGAGAGCGGTCCGCAGACAAGCGTGATGCTCGGCGATGAACCAGTTGGCGACATCAGGGTTATCTGCTCCAGCAGGATCG
>JAYGDV010000521.1:0-9093 GCA_046582735.1 Planctomycetota bacterium | reverse complement strand
CGGAGGCCCGCCCAGGATTCCCGTGGAGGCACCTTCTCGAGGAAGGGGAACATCTCCGCGGCGTTCTGGTGCAGGTTCTTGATCGCGGCCGGATCGACCTCCTTGTCGAAGCCCTTGTCCTCAACGGTCGTTCCGACGATGACCCGGCCATCCCCGCGCGGCACCAGGTAGGTGCTGTGGGAACAGATCGTATGCCGGGGGATCTCATCTTCATTATCCTTGCAGTCTAGCAGGAGCATCTGCCCCTTGATGGGCCGGATCTCCACCTTTTCTACGGCCCCGCCGATCTCTGCCGCCCAGGAGCCCGCGGAGTTGATCACGATGGGAGAGCTGAAGTCCCCGGTGGGGGTTCGAACTCCGCTGACGCGGTCATCTTCCACCAGCACGTCGAGCACCTCGCAGTCGGAGCGAATCTCCACTCCAAGTCCGCGGCAGGCCGCCTCGAGGGCCCTGGTGAGAGCCCTGTTGTCGACGCTTCCTTCTTCCTCGTAATAGAGCGCCCGGGTTATTCCAGGGTTGATTCCGGGTTCGAGGTCGCGGAGCGCGTCTACATCGATCAGGCGGGCTGTGTTGTCGCCGGGCTCGCTACCGCCGGCCTCGGCGGGGTCGAGGGGACTGATGACACCATCGAGCCTGAGATCGATGGACAGGCCCGTCTCTTCCTCCAATTCCCCCGCGTAGTCGGGGTAGAGCTGCAGGGAGATCTCTCCCATCTGCGAGAGGCGCGATCCTTTTTTGAACTCGAGACGAGGACACAACATGCCGCCGGCGGCGAAAGATGCTTCGCTTCCCGGGGCGCCCTTATCGTAGATGGTAACGGAGAGGCCGGCGGAGGCGAGCCGTCTGGCGATTGCCAGGCCGATCACTCCCGCGCCGATGATGGAACAATCTGCAGGGCTGGCTGTTGAGGAGGAAAAGGAGATCACGGGGTGCTATCCAGGGCGACTGCTCTGGCGGCGGCAGGGTTTCATGCCGTCGCGAATCGAAGGGTATTCCAGGATCGGGAAGAGGGGTCTTGTATTGCGGCCCAGGCCGGAACCAATGCCCGGATTTTCACACAAAGGTGTCGGTTTCGCCATGATGGAAGGCGGGAGTCGGGAAGGTCGGGCGGCTCTCAGCCCTTGGGGCAGGCGACCTTTTTTCGCGCCGGGGCGAAATGGAACACCGAGCGTGTCTGCTCCTTATTATGGCAGACGACGCAGGCTTTGCGGCTCACCAGGCCAAAGGCGTGCTCGGCCGGCTTCCCGGGGTGGGCGGGCTGCAGTCCGTGGCAGGATTCGCATTGGACATTGGCGTACTTCCCGACACTGGTGGTGTCGAGAAAGGCCTGCCCATACCCGAGGGTGTGGCAGCCGATGCAGTCGTAGCGCGACTCGTCGCCGGTTTTCTTGAGGTCGTCGAAGGTATGAGAGTGGGTGGTCGTGAGCCAGAAGGCGTACTGCTTCTCGTGGCAGCTTTTGCAGGCCGTGTGGGTCAGGTAGCTCTCCCTGTCGGGCAACTGCTTCTCGAGGTGCTTGACGCCTGAGAGGGAGATATTTTTCTTCCAGGCGTCGACGAGGGAGTCGATCTCGGGATCGGTGAGATGGTGGGGTTCGAGAGAGACCCTGGTGAAGCGGTAGAGATTCTTGTCGTGAAGCCCCTGCAATTCCTTCTTCTCCTCGGCGGTGGCTTCATCGAATTCAACCAGGTCGAGGAGCTCGTCATATCTCGCTCCCGAGTAGAGGGTCTTGCCGTTCTCGAAGAGCTCTACGTCTACCACGCCGAGCCGGGCACCCTGTCCATCGCTTCTGAGAAACAGCGTATTGTCTTTCTCCTCCAGCCACTCGCTCTCTTCCTTGAGCCAGGTCTTGTGATTGCCCTGCTGGATGTAGGGGTCGATCATGATCTCCAGGTTCTTGAGATTCTTGATCAGCTTGAGGTTGGAGTCTTCCGTGAGATGGGAGAGGGCTATGATCATGTCGGTTTTGGGCTTCAGAAATTCATAGGACTTCACCGCTGCAGCGAAGGGGTCCAGGATCTTGCAGCCCGGCGCCCGCTTCTTCAGGACCGGGAGCGGGATGGTCTCGAGGGTCAGGCCGATGACTCCGACCCGGATGCCTGCCACTTCAAAGATTGCATGTGGCTCGAAAAGGAGCTTGCCGTCCCTGCCGACGAAATTGGCAGAGAGCATTTTGAAGCGGGCTTTTTTCTTCAGCTTTTCCAGGTTCTCAAGCCCGGTGATGATGTCGTAGGGGCCGATGGCCATGGCGGAGTAGCCCATCCTGTTGTAGGCCTCGGTGATCAGTTCCGCCTTGCGAACGGCATCTGCAACTTCGGTCACCTTCAACCGTTTGTTGATGGGGAAGAAAGCACTGCCTCCATCGAGCAGGAGGAGGTCGCGCCCGGTGGCCTGCAGTTGCTTAAGGAAGCTGGCACGTCTCGTGATACTTCCCTGGCGAACCTCCTTGTGTTTACAGCCGCAGACGTCAATGTAGCCGGCGTTGTTGATGTTGTAGACGAGGGTGAATTCCTTTGCCTTGTCTCTTTCGGTATCAAGGCCGGGGAGTATGCCTGCGAGGGCCAGGAGCGCCAGGCAGAGGGCCAACGGCTTTATATATTTCGAGCCGTACGAGCGCATTGTGGTCATTTCATTTCTCCATCCTTGGGCAGGACACCTTGTCTTTTACCTTGGCCGGGTAAAACGGCTTCTTGAGGATCTGCGGGTTGTGACATCCCCAGCAGGTTGTTTCGTTTACCTGGCCGAGACGGAAACGGGCGGGATCCTCAGCGTGTTTTGTATCGACCCCATGGCAGTTCTCGCATTGTACTTCCTTGAACTCACCGACCTTGGCAGGCTCTACAAAGCTGAGGCCATAGCCGAGAGTGTGGCACTCGACGCATTCAATATTCAGATGGTCCTCGGTCTTGGTGAGGCTGGCGTAGGTTTTGCTGTGCTTGGTGGTCTTCCAGAACGCGAGTTGTTCTTCATGGCATGCGCCACAGGTGCCGGCTCCGAGAAAAAGATCCTCGAAGAGCGTTGTTTTGTGCGGGGTCTTGTTGGGAGGGACGAACCGCCCTCTGGCGATGTCTTTCATGACCGGGTGATCCATGATCTGCGGTTCGAGGGGGTAGTCATAGATAGCATAGTCCTCCTCCACATCGCCGGTAAGAGGGAGGTAGATCTCGCAGATCCCCACACGGGAGCCCTGTCCGTCGATGCGGATCATGGGAGTTTTACCGTGCCAGGCTACATATTCTCCTTCTGTGACCCAGACAGGCTTGTTACCCGAGCGCGAGTAAGGATCAAGGAGGATGTCGATACCGGAGTTCTGGCTGAGGATCTTTTCGTTATCAGCAATATTGAGATGGGAGATACCGATGACCATATCGCAACTTTTGCGCAGCTGGGGAACGATGCTCCTGGTGGTTTCAAAGGGATCGAGAAGGTCATATTTATCACCCAGGACGCGTTTTTTGTAATTGGGGTTGAGGGTCTCGAGGCAGACCCCGTAGATGCCGAATCTCATTCCATCCAGGGTGACAACCACCGAGGGGGTGAATACAGGCTTCTTGCTGCTCTTTTCGACCAGGTTCGCGCAAACGACGGGGAACTCGGCCCTCGACAGGAGGCTTTTGAGCTTATCGACCCCGAACTGGAGGTCCGACGGACCGATGCCAATGGCGTGGTAGCCGAGGTAGTTGTATGCGTTGAGGATGTTGCGGGCCATGGTCAGGCTCTGGCGTTCCCTGCTGACACTCGGAGCTTTCTTGGTCGGAGAGCCGAAGAAAGCCGCTCCTCCATCGATGACGAGGAAGGGAAGGCCGCGCCCTCTCTGCTGCTGGAAAAAGGTCATTCGCCTGGACAAACTGCCCAGCTTGATCTTCTTCTTCGGTCAGCCGCAGGTGGCGGTATAGCCCAGGTTGTTAACCGTGTAGGCCAGCACCACCTCTTCGGGGGCAGCCTTGACCAGTGGCCCTCGGGCTTCAGCGGGTGTTGCCTCGCCTCGAAGGACTCCGGTGAGGTAAAGTGCAGCCCCTGTTCCGAGGACGCAAAGTACCGATACCAGCCATACAGGTATTCGAATGGTCGGTCCCCTTGACGGGGCTTCAGCGGTTTTCTTGTCTTGGTTCATCGTTCAATTCCATTCCGGCTCGGTGCCGGGAGTTTGAGTTATCTGTTTCCAGGAGCCTGTTTCCCGAAGTCCGTGTGGTCTCTGCTCCCCGAAAATAACCACAGCCTGCCCGCCGGATCTCTGCTGCTGTCAAACACAGGGCTCCCGGTTCTCGCAATCGGGAGTCGCTTCTGTTTCTTTATCAGGGTCACCACCGGGCGCCGAGGGTTTTGATTCGAGAAGAAGGAGGCAGCCGTAGGCAACGTCTCCACCATCCACTTTTCCATCATCGTTGAGGTCATCAAGGCAGGGGTCATCGAGGCTGTGGGGCTTTGCCGCCGGCATTGTAACCTTCTCATATCTACGGGCAAAGAGACCGAACAGCTGGCCCATATCCAGTTGGCTAAAGCCTGCTGATAAGGTTTTTATCGGCTTGATAGCAGGCGAAACTTCAGAGGAGAAGGAGATGAACTCCGTATTGGAATCTTTTTCGATCCCAGCCAGGGATGCAGGGTCCGGTAATGTAGGGGCCGGGTCATCGATGGGATCACAGATGATATATCCCTCGGGTGAATCGGGGGAGCAGAAGGGGGAGGGCTCTGCGTGGTTGCCCCGGGGGGTGTTGCCGGAGACGAGGGAAACCAGGGTTGAGCCTGCCGGGACGGGAGCAGCCCCGGCTGCTGAAGACGCCCCGCCGGCTTCTGTCATTATTTCCAGGGCCAGCTCGCCATCCGGGATCCGTATTTCCCGGGTGTTGAGAAAACCGAAGGCCAGCAGCGCGAGGAGGATTCCTGCAGCCGCCAGACCCGTCCAGCCGGACGCCCTGCGAAGCCTGGCAGCCAGGGACGTTCCCGGGAGGGCTTCCTCACGGATCCTGCCGCAGACCTTTGCAGCAAAACCTGTCCCCAGGGGGGGAGAGTGGATAGAGTTCTCCAGGATCCAGAGTCGTTCAGCGGCGAGCTCCTCCTCCAGCACCCGGCAGCTCTCGCAGGTTCCGAGGTGTTTCTCAAGCAGGTTCGAACGGAGCGGGCCGAGCTCGTCCTCTACAAAGAGGGCGAGATACGTTTCTGCTTCGCCACAGGTAATGTGCTGGTTGTCTGATTGCATCATTCTCAGTGTCTCTTATGAAGCCCCTTCATCGCCCACTCTCCTGTCACGCTGGCTCCAGCGCTCACGGATGAGTTTTTTCCCTTTGCGGATCAGGTAGTCAATTCTGTGCGGTTTGATGTCCAGCTTGTCGCTGATCTCATCGTAGCTCATGCCCTCGAGATACTTCAACTTGAGGACGTTCTTCACATCGCCGGGGAGCTTGTGGAGGAACTCGGCAATTTCAGGTTCCTCGCCGGCGAATCGTGTTCCAGGCTGGCCGCTTTTCAACCGTTCCATGCGTTGTTGCTGGCTGAGTTGCCGTGAGATCTCCTTGAACTTGACGATCTTGGTTCTTTCCCGCTGGAACCATTTATGGCAGCGGTTGTAGGCGATCCCAAAGAGCCAGCTGCTGAACTTGTTGATGTCCTTCAGCGTCGGCAGGGCTTTGAAGGCGGCGAGGAAAATATCCTGGGTCAGGTCTTCAGCATCGAAGCAGTTCCGGCTCTTGTAGTAGGTAATATTGTAGACGGCCTGCTGGTAGCGCTCGATGAGCAACTCAAAGCTTTCGAGATCACCCTTGAGTGATTTTTTGACCAGCTCTGAGTCAGCATATTCGCTGGGCTCTGCAATCTCGGTCTCGGCTGGGTTTTCTGAATCGGGCTTTTTGCTCATAGAGCTATTTTACAACTAACAGCAGGCCTCAGAAGGCCCCTTTTTTCTGCAAGTCCTTTAAAAACAGTTATTTATCACGAAGAGACGAAAACACAAAAGGACCCTGGTATTGATGTACCTCGAGAGGCTTCCCAGTCGGAATAAATCCGGGGGAGATCTTCATTAAATATCGAGTTACTGTCTTTTACAGCTTCGCTTGATACACCCTATCTGTTGTCGTAAGCTCAATCCCCATGGATAGTAATACAGAATTAATCGATCTGCGCAGTGATACCGTAACCCGCCCTGACTCACCTATGGTGGAGGCTATGTGCAGTGCTCCACTCGGAGATGACGTTTTCGGGGATGATCCAACTGTGATCGAGTTGGAAGCTCTGGCGGCTGAGCTCTTCGGCAAAGAGGCTGCGGTCTTTGTTCCTTCCGGCACGATGGGTAATTCCATCGCAGTGGGAGTCCACTGCTCCCCGGGTGATGAGGTCATCTTCGAGGCCCTTTGTCATACCTACAATTTTGAATGTGGTGGTGCCGCTCGTTTGTGGGGGGTCCAGGCAGTATCGATAGCGGGGGACAGGGGCCGGATTCCTCTTGAGCGGATTTCCGCCTCGATCCGGGCAGATGATGTCCATATGCCACGGACAAGGCTTGTCATTCTCGAGCAGACCAGCAACATCGCCGGCGGGTGTATTCTTCCTTTTGATTACATCGAGTCTGTATCTTCACTGTGCCAGGAGAAGGGGTTAGCCTTTCATATCGATGGGGCGCGAATCTTCAACGCAAGCGTCGGTTCCGGCATCGAGGTCGCCCGCTACGCTGCCTGCGCCGATACCGTCATGTTCTGCCTGTCCAAGGGCTTGGGAGCCCCTGCCGGATCCGTCCTGGTCGGTTCAACTGAGACTGTTGCCGAGGCGAGACGACTGCGTAAGCTCCTTGGCGGAGGTCTTCGCCAGGCAGGGGTTCTTGCCGCGTGTGGGCTCTACGCACTGAATTATAATGTCGAGCGCCTCATCGATGACCACCGCCGGGCTGGTGAATTGGCGGGGAGACTCGAGGAGCTGGATATCGAAGAATTGCAGGTCTCCGCACCGGATACCAATATGGTATTCCTGGCATGGGAGGGAGAAGATCCCGGCCGTTACGCTGATTTTTCACAGGCTCTCCGCGCTGACGGCCTCATGGTCGTTGCCATACCCAACCGGGGTATTCGTATCGTCTTTCACAAGGATGTGAGTGAGGAGGCTGCGCAGCAGGCGGGGGAGATCCTCACCCGCCTGCTCAGGGAGCTCTTTCTTGAGTAACCCGCAGGGCGATGGTGAACGCCGGAATTTTCATGGCTCAGGAAATGACGCTTTTCTATGCGGGCATTGCGGAGCGGAGGTTCTACCCCTGGAGCAGGGCAGCTACCGCAATCACTGTCCGGCTTGTCTCTGGTCGAGGCATGTGGACGTGGTTCCGGGTGATCGCGGCTCTCTCTGCAAGGGGCTCATGGAGCCCATCAGGTTGATTGGATCGAGTGCGTCCGGATGGAAGGTACTTCAGCGCTGTATCGATTGCGGATTTGAAAGGGCCAACCGGGTAGTCCTGGATGATCCTGCCCAGCCAGACAATTGGGATGCCCTCGTAAAGATGGGAGCGGAAAACAGTTAAGATTCTTCCCATTGCGGGGGAAAAGGATCTTCATCCAGCGCGAACGGGCTATTTGCCCCTTTGGGTTGCCCGGTTCGAGGTCAATTGGATGCTGCTGCGGTCGCGTTTCAGGCCGGCTCGCAGGAGTTTTGCGTAGGTGTTGATGCCGGGGCCGGGACAGGTGGTGTGCCCCGGAAGGATTTGCGAGTGGGTGTAGAGGTGGTCCTGCGAGATGGAGAAGATTCGGCCCAGCTTGAGCACCAGGAGCTTCAGGCTGTCACGCTGGCGACGGGTCAGAGATTGTTTTCGAGGGCTGTAGTTGCCGAGGATAACGATCCCGACATTACCCCGGTTGGCATCGCCCTTGGCATGGGCGCCCTGGTAGGAAACGGGCCGTCCCTGCCAGACTCGTCCTTCGCGGTCGACGATGTAGTGGTAGCCGATGTCGGCCCAGCCCTTGTTACCCTGGTGGTAACGCTGGATGCGGAGGATCTCTCTGCCAGTTGCCCATCTCGAGGAGGCATAGACTCCAGCAGGCTCTCCTGAGTGGTGAAGAGTCATCCTGAAGACCTTGCTCATCTTCACAGCCCTGCTCCTGATGAGTGACTTGGCTTTCCAGCTTGTGCGCGGGTTTACCTGCAGGGAGGGGAGAGGTTTACTGTATACCGCTGCGGGCCGGCTCGGGAGTTTCCCCATCCTCGAGATGATAGGTTCCGCTCTTGGCTTCTCTTCCATGGCACGGGGGCGGGGTGCTGTGAGGATTGCCTTGATCCGGGGGGCGTCCGGCGCCGTCAGTTTCCGGGCTACGGCTTCGGCTTCACTGGTATTTTTCTGCATTCTCAGGCAGACAACGAGATACGCCAGGCTTTCCTGGGCCTCCTCGCCTTTCAGGCCAGCCCGGCTCTTTTCCAGGTAACGTTGTGCGAGCGAGAGCTTAAGCTGGCTCAGATGGGCCTTTCCCAGGATGAAGTCAGCCTGGGCCCGCAGCTGGGAATTCGAGGTTCCCTTATGGGCTTCATGGGCACAGCGGATGGCACTGGCAGTAAGTCCTTCGTTGCTGTAAGCAATCGCTGCAGCAAGGTATTTGTGGGTTTTGTTGAGTGAAGGCCTGCACCGCCGGGCCAGGCCTTCAAGTGTAGAGCCGGCAATTGGGCTTTGCGCCTTTGCGCCCCGGGAGGGTCTGCGCGAAGTTGAGGGGCCGGAGCAACCCGCTGCGATGATTACCAATAGGGTAGCGACAGCAGGCAGGGATTTACTGCCATAGGTGCGTAAATGCATGTTTTCTCTTCACTTCAACCAACTGGACGGCAGCAGAACACTGCCGCAAAGGTCTTCGGCATACTAACACGGCATGACGATGGGTGAAAGAGTCAAGAAAAGGGTGCCCGGGCGGTGTTTTACGGGTTGTCCTGGGGTGCTGGAAGAGGGATCTCCTCGATATCAGCACCCTCGGTATGCAGACCTCCAACGAAGAGGAGGCGGTTCTTGCCCTCATCTTCGACCAGGAAACTGCGATGCCTGCTCCTTGGAGAGGGCAGCCGGGTGGCGATTTTCCTGATCTGTCCCTGGGCCTCCCTGTTGGCAAAGTAGATTTCGAGGCTGCTATGCGGGCCCGATT
>JAYGDV010000500.1:0-8107 GCA_046582735.1 Planctomycetota bacterium | reverse complement strand
TGATCCTTGTCGCTAAGTTCAGCCGCTTCGTTGAATTCTTCTGATACGGCCAACTCCCCCACCCCGGCTCCAATACTTCCCGCAACACCGCCGAGAACTGCATAAGTGCAGCCTCCAAGAAGATTCGAAACAGCGACAACTAGCATCAAGACTCCGGCGGCAGTTCTCATAACTCAACTCCTGAAAAAGAAACCCGGTTTCCTTGTAAAACACAGCCGGGATAGTTCCCTGCCTGAACCTCAGGCTAAACCGGCGGCTTAGCAACTGTCAAGCAACGAAAACAAGGACCGATTCTCAAGGCGACACCAATCTTCACGTCAGGCGAGCTGAAGAAAAAATGGCGGAGAGACTGGGATTCGAACCCAGGGACCCCTTGCGAGGTCAATGGTTTTCAAAACCATCCCGTTCGGCCGCTCCGGCATCTCTCCGCTGGAATTAATTCGACCAATGGTTCACCGCGAATTGTGCGAAACTGCCAGGCAGGTTGTCAAGAACGCCTGAAAAAACACCGGGACAGGTTTTGCCTCCAGGAGGGAAGAAAATCAACCCGGAGCACCATTGGTCGGGCCCGTTTCGCCACAGCTTGAGCCTCCCGGGCGCCTCTGCCTGAAGAAATCCTTCAGCAAGGCAGCGCTCTCATCAGCGAGGATCCCGCCCTGGACCCGGGGCACATGGTTGTTTGAGCTGTTGGCAAGCACCTCGAAAGTTGAGCAGTGGGCCCCGGCCTTTGGATCCACCGCTCCGTAGACCACCTCTGGAATCCGGGCCTGTACGATCGCACCCGCACACATGAGACAGGGCTCGAGCGTTACGTAGAGTACACAGCCGGTCAACCGCCACGCTTTGTAATAGTCGGCGGCCTGGGTAATGGCGAGGATCTCCGCGTGTGCGGTTGGATCCCTGAGGAGCTCACGCTGGTTGTGGGCCCGTGCGACAATCCGGCCGCTCTCGAGGTCGAGTATTACGGCCCCAACGGGGACCTCCTCGGCCTCAAAGGCTCTTCGAGCCTCCTTCAGGGCCTCTCCCATGAATTGCTCAGGGCTCAGGTCTTCCAGGAAATCCGGGACTTCATCACTCATGCCGTGTTCTCCATTACACTGTCCTGACCAGTATATCAGCCTCGCTCCCATCGGCGCAATCAGCACCCGCCGGAAGCACTCACCCAAGAGGAACGGAATAAAACCTTGAAAGACCCCGCCTCCGTTCCTAATATCCTGAAACTCAAGACGAGACAATAGGAGCGCCCATAGCTCAATTGGATAGAGTACCGGTCTACGAAACCGGGGGTTCCAGGTTCGAATCCTGGTGGGCGCGCCATTTATTCCAGGGGGGCCTCGTGCTGACTGGCAGGAGTCCCCCCTTTTTTTTCAGCGCCAGCGGGCCGGATGTGACCAGAGAAATAAGCGCATGCAACTTACCCGGAACCCTGATGTCGGAATACCGAGAAGAGACTTTATCCCGGAAGATTTCGATCCCACCGACAAGGCCGCCCTCGAAGAACAGGTAAACCGGCTGCTCGCCATGCCGGTCGAGGAAGGGGAAGACCTCGAGGTTTTCCTGCACTACTGGAGCGAGCTGGGTTCAATGATCGATGCCGCAAAGGCGCGGCGCTATATCGCCATGACCTGCGACACCGTGGATGAAGCGATCAAGAAGAGCTACCTCTCCTTTGAACGTGACGTGATGCCTTTCTACAGCCAGCTCGATGACCGCCTTGACCGTAAATACCTTGCCAGCCCGGCCAGGGAAAAACTCTCGGAGCACTACTCGGTCTTCGATCGAAGGCGAAAGACCAAGGCCGAACTCTTCCGGGAAGAGAACACTCTCCTTGAGGCCGAGGACTCTGAGCTCCACGCAAAATACCTGGAGATCCAGGGATCCATCACCGTTGAGATCGATGGAAAAACCCTTACACCGCAGCAATGCGGAGCACTGCTGGAAAAACCCGATCGCTCCCTGCGCGAAAAATCCTTCCGCAAACTTTCCGGACGCCGTCTCGAGGACCGTGAGCGAATCGAAAAAATCTTCGACGAGATGCTCGAATTGCGCCACCGGATCGCACTGAACGCAGGCTTTGATAATTACCGTGATTACAGGTTCCGCTCCCTCTGCCGCTTTGATTACGAGCCCGCCCAATGCTACTCGTTCCACGATGCCGTTGAAGAAATCGTCGTTCCCGCCGTCAGGGAGCTCACCGCCAGGAGAATTAATAAGCTCGGTATAGACTCCCTGCGCCCCTGGGACCGCGTTGTGAGTCCTTTCGGCCGCGACCCTGCGGCCCCCTTTGAAAATGAAAAGGAGTACATCGAAAAAACACGAGCCCTATTCGGGGCAGTCGATCCTGTCTTTGAAGAAGAATTCGATATTCTCCAGCGAAACGGGCTGCTTGATCTAATGAGCCGCACTGGAAAAGCGCCGGGCGGCTATATGTATCCCATCGAGGACATGAGGCTGCCCTTCATCTTCTTTAACGCCGTTGGAACTCACTCTGACATCCAGACTCTTCTGCATGAAGGCGGGCATGCCTTCCATACCATCGCGACCAGGAATGAACCCCTTGGTGACTACCGGTCCGCCCCCATGGAGTTCTGCGAGGTTGCCAGCATGGCGATGGAGCTCTTCGGCCTGGAAAGAACCGACGAGATCTACGGCGCTGAAGATGCCCGCGAAGCAAAATACCTGCAATTCGAAAGCATCGTCGACCTGTTCGGCTGGGTCGCGACCATCGATTCCTTCCAGCACTGGCTCTATACCAACCCCGGCCACTCACCCGAGCAGCGGCAGGAAAGATGGGTAGAGACTGCCGCCCGCTTTGCCCCCCACATTGACTGGACCGACATGGAAGACTATTTCTCCTGTCTCTGGCACCGCCAGGGACATCTCTTCTCTCAACCCTTCTACTACATCGAGTACGCCATCGCCCAGATCGGTGCACTACAGGCCTGGGTACAGGAGCGCAAAGACCACGAGGGAACGGTCGCAGCCTACAGGGAGGCCCTGGCGCTTGGCGGAAGCAAGGGCTTGAAGGATCTCTTTGAATCCGCCGGGCTGCGCTTCGCAATGGGAAAGGAAATCCTCTCAGAGATTATCCCCGCGGTCATGGCTCGAATCGAAGAGCTCGACATTGTTGATGCACCGGGAGACGAAGCCGGCTCGACCTTCAAGTCGATCAGCTCTCCGCACCCGGACCTCGATTCCCAGGGGTGAAACTGCCGCAGGCAGAAGGCGCTATACCGCTATTTTCCTTCACCCGCAGAAGCACTCCGGCGCATTTGAAGAACCCTGCCATTTTTCAGGGCGAGGTAGATACTCCCACCGGCAACAGCCATGCCATCGAATACGGGGGGAGCGGGCAACTTCACCTGCGATACCTTTTTCCCATCGCTTCGGCGAGCACGGTAGAGAACCCCACCGCTACTGCCCTGCCAGGCCGCCAGGGCCTTCTCGGCGTCCTTGAGAACAAGCGCCTGGGCACCGGTTTTGCCGGCAGCCTTGAAGACGTCCGGGGGCCCTGCGAGGAATACTGCGTCCCTGGTCACCGCCAGGGCGGTGGCCAGCAGCGGCACCTCTGAGGTCCACTGGTAGGCAAGCGCCTTCAGGGCAGGGGCTTTCTTCTTGCCGGCCTGTTTCCTGGGCTTGCCCTTGCGGTCAACACGAGGTTGAGCGGGCTTCTTTACCCTCGCAGGAGATGGAGGGATCGGCCTGCTGCGGTCATAGGCGTAGAGCTGGTATTTCTCTCCACCCCGCCACTGGCCGGTATTACCACCGGCATAGCGGTCACGGGAAAAACCGTAGATCGCCTTGTCGTCATAGGAGAGGATCCGCCCTGATGGAACCCGGTTGCCGACCTTCCACCAGCCGCTCCAGTGAGACTGGAACTCGTTGTGCATGACCCAATAGGCACGATGCCACCAGGTGTCATCGAGAAAGCCCAGCGGTGAGAAAAGGTGGACGCCACCCTGGCTCTCAGAGCCCTTGTCGAAATCCAGCTTACAGTGGCGAATATAAACATCCTTGCCATCGCCGAGAAGGATGTCGTTCAGCACCCCCCTGACGTCGCGGCCTTTCTCAGCGGGCTGCTTGCCATCCTCCCCGGGAGAATAGACGGTAGATTCCGAGAGCAGCGTTCCGGTGGCGGCATCAAGCCGGCAGAGCCGGAGCCCCCCATCCAGGTAGGAAGAGCGCCCAGCGGCGAACATCACCTTTCCATCGCTGATGAGTACGCTGCCATGCACAGGCCAGGCGGACTCCAGCTGGCCTCGAACAAAAATCCGGCGGTCATCGGGAGCTCCCAGGAAACGCCAGGCAAGCTCTCCATCCTCGGCGCGCAGGGCGTAGACCCATCCATCAGCGGAGCCGAAATAAACCCCGTCCCGGTAGATCGTAGGGGGAGTGTCGACTCGCCCGCCAGCGGTATATTTCCACAATTGCCGGCCAGTCTTCGCATCGAGGCAATAGACCGTGTGGCGGTCCACAGCCGCTACATAGACCCTGCCGGCGGCGGCTGAAATGCTCGAGAGCTTGCCGCCGATTTCACTGCTCCAGCCGGACTCCAGCTCTGTCGGGACCACGGAATTCACCAGCCCGCTGCGGGCCCGGTTGCCGCGGTAGGTCGGCCAGTCGGTCGGCTCTTCGTGAACATCCCCCCCCCGGGGCTCCCCTCCACTCTTCGCCAGGGACTTCCAGGCGGGCCCCTTCTCCAGCAGGACCTTCAACCCGGTGGGTCGCGGCTTCCTGACCGAGGCGAGAGCGTAGAGCCCATTGAGCTTGGTCTTCATATTACAGGCACAGGAATCCGGTGGAATATAGAGCATCCCGTTGGCGGGCATCACCCCGTACTGGCAGGTTCCACGGATCCAGTCATTCATCCAGACCTCGCCCTTGTTGAAATCGACCATCTGCACACCCATGAGACCCAGCAGCAGGAAACGCTCGGTCGCCTTATTGCGATAGCAGCGGGCATGCATATAACCGCCTGTGTTCGGAAGGGTCTTGCGAAGCTTGCCGGTGCGCGGGTCGTAAGCCCGGCGGCTGCGCCCGTCTCCCATCCACAAGAGGCCATCTATCAGGAACACATCGGGAGGTGCGTTATAGCCCTTGGTGCTCTTTCCGCTCCAAAGCTCCTTGCCGGAGCTGGGATCGTAGGCACTGATCTTTTTGAAATCCGCACTGAGGACGACATCGTCACTGGCAACCAGGGTAGGAGCCTCCCACTGCATCTCGTTGTTCTTCAGCTTGTTGCCGGAAACCGGGAGCTCGGTACTGAAATCCGCAGACCAGTTGTCCTTTCCCGTCTCCTGCCCCAGCGCCATCACCCGGGTCGGGGTCTGCAGGAAAACCTGGTTGTTCTTGAGGGCCATGCAGGGAAATACCAGCTCATCGATGTCTCTCTTCCAGACCGTCTTGCCGGTAGAGACATCGACCTTCATCACGTGGCAATGGTGTTTGAGAAACTTACCCCGGCGGCGGGCCGCGTCGATCTTCTCCATCTGGTTGACCTCATCATCGCTCAGGAGCAGAAGATACCCTTCGCGGTAGATGATCTGCTTGGTCTTCTCGCTGCCCTTGAGAACCCTCCGGGTCTTTCCACTCGCACCATCGAGTACGTGCACCGGCCCCTCAAAATCAAAGGTCACGAAAACCTGGTCATCCGCTGCGACCAGGCGGAAGGGAAGGCTCGCCGGACCCGAACGGAAGCGGCGCAGCTGGTTCACCCAGCGCTGCATGGGTCTCTTCCAGAGAACGATGCCGTTGAACGCATCGCGCGCAACCAGCGACCACCTCGACTTGAGCCGGATATCAACAGGCGGAGTCTCATCGATAATATAGAACATACGGCCCCTGTAGGTTACCGCAGCGCTGAAGCTGGCCGCCTGCTCGTGGGCACGCGAGAACTTGGGATCACCGACCCACTGGATATACCGGGGGGGGCCTACAAGCTTGTCCCTGGAGACGGCATTGTTGTCCGGCCCGTGCAGGAAATGCGTCCAGTCATCGATCTCCTCAGGCCACGGCTTGACCGTCCGCTTCCATTTTCCCCCGTCTTCGACCAGCAGGACACCCTGGGGCACCAGAACCCTCATCACCTCGGCAGGATCAAGCTCCTGCGAATTATTGGAGATGACCAGGTTGACGAGATTGTCAGCGTAAGGAAGCCTCTTGCCCCCCCAGGATTCCACCGAGATCCTGCCGTATCGCCCCAGCCCCTGGATATGCCGCCGGGCAGCCGAAACGAGCTTTCCATCTTTCTCCAGCCCGTGGACAACCCAGGCCCCCTCCCGTGCCAACGCAGCCGTCAGGCTGCCATCACCGCAACCGGCATGGACAACGAGGCCTCCCTCGATCCCGCTTTCGGAGATGATCTTTTCAGCAAGAGCACCGGCCTCAACCGGGCTGAATTCCAGCCCGGAAGCGGGCATCCCGGAGACGCTGAACAAAAGAACGGCTATTTTTAATATGTAGATATTTTTCATGGTGGACTAATTATTCACGCAACAGACAGGCGTGGATATCGAATACTGTTGAAAAGAAACGTACACACAGACAGGGAACTGGAAATAATACAGGCATGTATCGTACTGCCATCTTTACCGCCGCGCTGCTGCTAGTTGGAATACTCCAGTTGGCCTGCAGGCAGACCGGGAATTCTCCTGCTCCTGCAAAGACACCGCCAGCGGAGAAATCCGCTCGAAACGCTGCACTCGAACCGCATTCTTCTGCAGCTCAAGACGGTCTAGAAGCTTCGAAACAGTGGGCCGCCTGGCGCGGGCCGCTCGGCACGGGGGCTGCCCCCGGCAGCACGCCCGCCATCGAGTGGAGCGAAGAAAAAAACATCCGCTGGAAGACAACGCTGCCGGGCAAGGGGCACTCGACGCCCGTCATCTGGGGCGACCGGATCTTCCTGACCTCTGCGGCAGCTTTCGGCAAAGCTACAAAAGAAAAACATGAGCACTCCGATGGAGATCACGACAATATAGAACCCGGGTTTCACCAGCACTCGGTGATCCTCGCTGTCAACCGCGCCGATGGCTCCATTCTCTGGGAAAAAACCGTCAACTCCGAACGTCCGCACGAAAGCGCCCACGTAACCGGAAGCTGGGCATCCAACTCCCCTGTCACAGATGGCGAGCATGTCATTGCCTCCTTTGGTTCACGCGGCATCTACTGCCTCGATACAGCCGGAACGCTCGTCTGGAAAAAAGACCTCGGGGACATGAAGGTCAAGCACGGCCACGGCGAGGGCAGCTCCCCCGCCCTCTACGGCGACACCGTGGTGATCAACTGGGGCCATGAAGGAGACTCCTTCGCAGTAGCGCTCGACAAGAACACCGGCGAAGAAATCTGGCGGGCAGCCCGTGACGAGGTCTCATCCTGGTCGACACCACTGATCATAGAACATGCCGGCAGGCCCCAGGCCGTCATCACCGCGACAACACGTATTCGAAGCTATGACCTCAGCAACGGAAAGGTACTCTGGGAATGCGGCGGGCTCTCCAATAACGTGGTCGCCTCGCCTGTTGCAGGCGGTGGATTCCTCTACGCAGCCAGCAGCTATGAGTTCCAGTCCATGTTCGCCATCCGCCTCGAAGGAGCCAGCGGAGACCTGACGGGAACCGATGCGGTTACCTGGAAAATCAACCGCCACACCCCCTATGTCCCCTCCCCCCTGCTTTACCAGGGAAAGCTCTTCTTCATCCGGCACCTGCAGGCATTTCTCAGCTGCCTGGATGCAAAAACAGGGGCCCCGATTTTCGGTCCCAGGCGGCTTCCAGGCTTCCAGATGATCTATTCATCCCCGGTTGGCGCAGGCGGCAAGGTTTACGTTTTGAGCCGCAACGGGGTCATGCTGGTGATCGAAAGCGCTGGAGAATACAACCTCCTGGCAGCGAACCAGCTTGACGATTCGTTTTCAGCCTCGCCGGCGATCATCGCAGATGAACTGTTCCTTCGGGGCGAACGGCATCTCTACTGCATCGCGAAAAAGAGCGGCGAGGGCCGCTGACAGGCAGAACGCCGAAAATCAGCCATCAGCTTTCGGATGCGAGGTCTTCCGCTTCCTCCCGTGGCGCAGCTTCGACCGGTGGCGCAGA
This sequence comes from Planctomycetota bacterium, assembly GCA_046582735.1. Lineage (GTDB taxonomy): Bacteria > Planctomycetota > UBA8108 > UBA8108 > UBA8108 > UBA8108. The sequence goes on along the minus strand of JAYGDV010000500.1, from coordinate 17 downwards.
GTCGACCGGTTCCGCAG
>JAYGDV010000340.1:0-3706 GCA_046582735.1 Planctomycetota bacterium | reverse complement strand
CCTCCGCGAAAAAAGACGACGCTGATATCCCGGCGCTCGTTGACGGCCCGCAATCTGGCTAGATTGAAAATGTTCCCAAACTGGCCACGTACTCCCTCGAGTTCGCGATTCTTCATGAAATCAATGATCGTCGGCCCCATGACACCAGAAGCCATGACGATAATCGCCACCACGACCATCAACTCGATCATCGTAAAACCCGCGCGCAAGGAAATAACCTGGGGAGATTTCACTGGCTCAGAAGTCATACTTCTCCTCCTCTTCCGCTGCTTCTTTTTTCTTCCGGTCCCCTTCCTCGTCCCGGGATTCCCGCATCCCTATCGACAGGAGCTCGTATTGCGAATCGCCGGCCATATATGTCCACCTGCCATGATCGTCATTGGGATCCCCAGCATTTTCAGGGTCATTCCGTTTACGGGTAGAGAGGTTATCGTAGTGCAGGCGTTCCCCATGCGCATCAATGAGGTAGACAACATCGTCCTTTTTCATGACGTTACCGCTTGAGAATTTCGCCACGGGGTCGCGCTTATTCTCTATGAGCTCACCGGCAACGAAGATCTTCTCTGTCACCGTATTGGTCAACTGCCAGTACAGGGCGGCCGACCCCTTAAGGCGAATACCTTCACGCTCGAACACAGTGTCATTGCCATCATCGGGAAGCCTGCCACTGATGCGATAGTAATCATTAATATGAAGGTTCAGACGATCTACAAAAGCCTTGGTGGCCTTGTCCTTCGCCTGCTTCTGGATCGAACCCATAGCCAGGAGCACCAGGCTGGCAAGAATACCAATGATCAACATGACGATCATGATCTCAATGAGCGTAAAACCGGAGTCCCTGCCGGTTGAAGCCGAAACATGGCTCGAGCTTCTCTCAGGAATTCGAGATGTCGTCAATTTCGTATTCATCGCCTTCTTCGTTTTCTTCATCCTCTCCGAGGATCGTGTCATCTATCTGGTCAGGTCCAACCGAGTACAAATCATAACCCCTGGGATTCAGCATCCAGCCCTTGGGTTTTCTTCCCTTGTTACAGCGGTAGATATAAACCTGCTCTTTGCGAAACGGATCAAAGTAATATTTCGCCACCTTGGTATCGGAGATCTGTTTCTTGCTGGCTTTCTTGTAGCGCGGTTCCCCCTCTGGCACATCTTCATCCCAGTTGTCATTCTCAACAGCCTGGCGATCCTTCTCCAACTTCATATAGGGAGAATTACGACCTCCACGGCCCTCGGGTGCGGGATAATCCAGCAGGGCTATATAGAGACCAGGGAACTGGTTGCTATCCGCATCGATATTCTTCTGACTTCGTCCCGGATATGTTTTCTCATCGGTATAGTACATATCAATGGACTGGGAAAACATGGAGACCTCAGACTTCGCCTGGGCAGCCCTGGCATTTTCCTGGGCAATCTGAACCCCTTGAAAGGTAAACGTAGCCAGGATTGCAATAATGCTGACGACGATGAGTACCTCGATCAGGGTGAATCCCCGCTCCGACTGCTCACGAATACCGGCAGCGAAACGCCTGTAAGGGGAATACTTATGCTCCATACCTAGCTCCTGGACAAAAACTACTGACGCTGATTTGCCGAAATGTACCTGCCTCGGCTGAAAAACACCCCGGGCTGCAGAAATCTACCTGTATACGGGGTCAACATCCGAGGGTAACACCCTGGATCAGCCTTTATTTTCCCGTTCAACGCCGCACCACTGAAAGAACCCGTGAAATAAAGCGGGTCGCGAAAGTTGTTCGGCACAAAGCCGTAAAACAAAAGCCTCGAACACTTTAATGGTAAATACCAGCCCCTTCAAGAACCCCTTCAGAGGATTATATGGAGCTATGTAGAAAGACGAGTCCGGGGAGGGAATCGTTGCCCCGGTTCCCGTAAAAAACAAAACTCACCGGGCCCACCGTCTCTCTACCCGATGATACCACCAGCACCGTCCCACCGGTTCAACCGAGGAAATACTCTTCGATGAACCCGGTATTGACCTTACCAGCCACAAAGTTCAGGTGCTTGAAGATGTCCTTGGCCAGGGGAATTGTCGTTGAGATCCCCTCGATGGTGAACTCGTCAAGGCAGCGCTTCATGCATGAAATCGCCTCTTCCCGTGTTTTCTGGTAGACGATCAACTTGGCGATCATCGAATCATAATTCGGAGGGACCGTGTAGCCAGTGTAGACATGGGTGTCGAGCCGAACCCCGAATCCACCCGGAGCGCGAAAATTCTCAATCGTTCCGGGACAGGGCCTGAAACCATCTTCTGGATTCTCTGCATTGATCCGGCATTCGATGGCAACCCCCTTCACCTGGATATCAGCCTGGGTCATTCCCAGGGGTTCGCCGCTGGCGAGGCGAATCTGCTCCTTGATCAGGTCAATGCCCGTGACCATCTCGGTAACAGGGTGCTCAACCTGGATCCGGGTATTCACCTCGATAAAATAGAAATTGAAATCCCGGTCGACAATAAATTCAACCGTGCCGGCATTGCTATACCCTGCCGCCTTGACCAGCTTCTTTGCCGCATCTCCCATTGCATCACGCACATCGGGCGGCAACCCTGGAGAAGGTGACTCCTCGATCAACTTCTGATGACGACGCTGAAGGCTGCAGTCCCTCTCGCCGAGATGGACAACCTCGCCATGGTTGTCGGCAAGGATCTGGATCTCAACATGCCGGGGTTTATCAACATACCTCTCGAGGTAGACATCCGGGTTACCGAAAGCCGCCTCGCCCTCCGCCTTCGCCTGGGCATACCCGTTCTGGAGACTGATGTTGTTGTGAGCCACACGCATTCCGCGGCCCCCACCGCCGGCAACGGCCTTGATGATGACCGGGTAGCCGATCTCCTGGGCAATATCGAGGGCTTCGTCTTCATTATCCAGGATCCCTGCACTGCCGGGAACACAGGGAATCCCTTCCTTCCTGGCAAGCTCCCTCGCCTTTCCCTTGTCGCCGAGAAACCTGATCGCCTCGACGCCCGGACCGATGAATTCGATACCGCAGGATTCGCAGATCTCAGCAAACTGGACATTCTCAGCAAGGAAACCGTAGCCCGGATGGATCGCATCGACATCCTCGACCTCGGCCGCAGCGATGATCCTCGAAATATCAAGGTAGCTCTGCTGGCTCGGACCCGGCCCGATGCAGACAGTGCGATCGGCCAGGTCGAGGTAGCCTGCGCCCGAGTCAGCCTCTGAATGGACAATGACAGACTCGATCCCCAGCTCCCTGCAGGCCCGCAGGATACGAAGGGCAATCTCCCCACGATTAGCGATAAGAATTCGGGAGAACTTCTTCACGAGGTCTCGATCTTGAAAAGAGGCTGACCGAACTCAACCGGATCGCAATTTTCGACAAGAACTTCCCGAACAATTCCGCTGACACCCGCAGTAACCTCGTTCATGACCTTCATCGCCTCCACGATGCAGATAACCGTATCTTCTTCGACCCGGTCCCCCTCACTCACAAACGGCTCATCTTCAGGACTCGGAGCACGATAGAAGGTGCCCACAAGTGGAGAGGCGACCTTGTGAAGATCATCCTCGGCTTCAACAGGCTCCTCTTCGCCCGACTCAGGAGCGCTTCCGGTGGGCAGGGCTGCCTGGATGGCAACCGGGGCTGCTGAAATATGCGGCTCGGTCTTTCGAAGCCGGATCTTCCGGCCTTCTTCTTCGAGTTCAACCTCTGCGAGGTCGTTACT
>JAYGDV010000332.1:0-6033 GCA_046582735.1 Planctomycetota bacterium | reverse complement strand
CAATAAGCTCGATGACCTGGCTGTTCCTGATCCAACCGTAGGGGTGGAAGATCAGGCTGAAGGTTCCTTTCTTGACCGCGTAGATATCGATGGCTGCCTTCAGGTCGTTCACCGTTGTGGGATTGTTGACCCCGTGGAGTTTCTGGGCCTGCCAGTCGCTCGGCACAGCGCAGGGAAACTGCCAGCAGAGCTCTCCTATGACGTAGGGGTAGGGGTAGTTTTCGATGGTGTTGACATAGGATTCGAAAGGGACGTATTTGCGGAATTTTTCCCGCTGATCGCCATCGACCAGGAGCCGTCGAGGCAGCTCGGTATCGTCCGCCGTGGGGATGTTGCAGATGGAAGAGTCGATGGTGAGGAAGTTGCCGGCTGGTGTTACCCGGTTGAAGATCTCGGCAAAGAACCTCGGGCTCGGCGTGTTCAGCGAGTCCATGCAGGGCATTCGGAAAGCTACCGGGAGGTTGCCCTCGACCTTCGTCAGGAGGTCTACGCAGCGGTCAAAGGTGGACTTCGCCCTGGGGAAATCATTGCCGTTCAGGAGCGGGCAGGGATGGTCGATGGTGTGGGTTTCCAGGCTGAGCCCCTCGCTCAGCCAGGTCTGGAGATGCGGGTCTGCCGGAGGGATGGAGTTGGTCATGATGCTCAGGGGGGCCCTCCCGTCGATCTTCTTCAGGCGCTCGATGATCGGCCGCAGGAAGTTTTCGTAGTGCCCGACATCCCGCATGTCATCGATAGAAAGAACTACGGCAACCTCAACGCCCTCCTCGCCGATCCACTGGGGGGTCGAGAGCCTGGGGAAGTCGAGGGAGACGTGGTAGGGGGCGGTCTCATCGAGGTAGGCCAGTCGGTTTCCCTCGGCCGCGAAGCAACAGGTTGCCAGGCAGGCAATGCAGGAGGCGAGGGCGGCTTTTTTCATGAGCTCAGCTACCTTTCAGTCTGTCTTGTGGCAGTCTCAACCGGGTGAGTTCTTCCTGGTCTCTTCGAAGGCCCAGTCAAGCCAGGGGAAGAGAGCCTCCAGGTCGGCGGTCTCCACGGTCCCTCCACCCCAGATCCGCAGCCCGGGCGGCGCCGCAGCATAAGAACCGATGTCAAAGGCCGCGCCTTCTTCAGCCAGCAGGGCGACCATGCTTTTTTCTATGGCGGCCTGTTCTTCCAGGCTCTTCGAGGTAAACCAGGGATCGACGATTCTCAGGCAGATGGATGTAGAGGATCTTGTCGCAGGGTCGGCTGCGAGGAAATCGGCCCAGTCGCTCTTCTCGACCCAGGCCGAGACTGCGGCGAGGTTTCTGCTGCTGCGCCCGGCGAGTCCCGCGGCTCCTCCGATGGACTCTACCCAGCGAATGCCGTCAAGGGCATCTTCTACGCAGAGAAGGGAAGGGGTGTTGATCGTGCTTCCCTCGAAGATCCCGCTGATGAGTTTCCCCTGCTTCGTGAGGCGAAAGAGCTTGGGCAGGGGGCGCTCGGGCTGGTAGCTCTCGAGGCGCTCGACAGCTCGCGGGCTGAGGATGATGATTCCATGCTGGGCCTCTCCACCCAGGACCTTCTGCCAGGAGTAGGTGGTTACATCGAGCTTGTCCCAGGGCAGCTCCATGGCGAATACAGCGGAGGTCGCGTCACAGATGGTGAGCCCCTCCCTGTCGGTGGCGATCCAGTCAGCATCGGGAACCCTGACGCCGGAGGTCGTACCATTCCAGGTGAAGACCACGTCCCTGGCGGGATCGGCCCGGGTAAGGTCAGGCAGCTCGCCGTAGCCGGCCTCGAAGACCCGGGTGTCTTCTATACCGAGCTGGTCGACAATCTCGCTGGCCCAACCCTGCGAGAAGCTTTCCCAGGCGAAGACATCAACGCCCCTCGAGCCGAGGAGATTCCACAGGGCCATCTCAACCGCAGCGGTGTCGGAGCCTCCGATGATTCCCACCAGGTAGTCTCCCGGTAACCCGAGCAGGGCTTTGGATCGATCGATGACTTCAGCAAGTCGTGCCTTTCCTTCGGTGGACCTGTGGGATCTTCCCAGGCAGGCGTTTTTCAGCACGGCCGGATTCCAGCCCGGGCGCTTGGCGCAGGGACCGGAGGAGAAACAGGGGTTTTCTGGCCTTTGACCGGGCTTCATTGCTTTTTCGCTTTATTCCAGAGATGAGAACAGGAGGAAAGGAGTTTAGAGGCATGGGGAGGCTGTATCAAGTTACGGTCATGAACAGCGGCCCGGCTTTTTCTCCAGGTACCCGTCAGCCAGCATGCCCGGAGATTGCGCACAGGGTTCGGCTGGTCCTGCTGGAATTCTCCAGGCGGTTTCCTGCTCGGCCATAGGAGTTGTAATTGCTATCTGAAAAAGAACTTATATAACTTTTGAGGATGCTTATCGGCTCAGCCAGGAAAACCGGTTCTCTGCTGATCATCTGCGTTTCAGCCTGATCTGGGCTGGATCGGGGGCATCGAGAGTGCGGAGATGGCATACTTTTGCGGGTTCCGATGGCTTCAAAAAGCCTGAAGGTACGGGGTAGCTGTTGATGTCTCCAAGCTTGTTGCTATCGTAGATCGATTGTTCGCAATACCCGCCAGCGGGTATTGCCCCCTTTTAGTTGCCCGGAAGAAACGAAATTATGGATAAAACCTGGTCACCGGAATCCTGGCGCGAAAAAACGATCTGCCAGATGCCGGCTTACCCGGATCCAGACGCCTTGCGCGAAGCCGTCACCCAGTTGGCGAAGCTGCCTCCGCTGGTTACCAGCTGGGAGGTGGAGAGGCTGAAGGACTACGTGGCGCAGGCGAGTCGCGGCGAGGCCTTTGTGCTCCAGGGGGGCGATTGCGCTGAAAACTTTGATGAGTGCGAGTCAAATAACATCGCCAACAAGCTCAAGGTTCTTCTCCAGATGAGCCTGGTGCTGCTCTTCGGCGGAAAGAAGCAGGTGATCCGGGTGGGGCGCTTTGCCGGCCAGTACGCCAAGCCGCGTTCCAGCGATATGGAGACCCGGGGAGATGAGAGCCTGCCGTCCTACCGCGGCGATATGGTCAACAAATTGCAGTTTACCGAGGGAGACAGGATTCCCGACCCCCAGCGCCTGCTGCGAGCCTATGAGCGCTCTGCCATGACGATGAATTTCATTCGTTCGCTTGCAGCCGGAGGCTTCGCGGATCTCAACCACCCCGAGTACTGGCGACTTGATTTTGTCCGCGACGAGAGCCTGCTTAAGGAGTACCAGGCGATGGTCGATGCCCTGCGAAACTCGATCGGTTTTGTCGAGAGCGTCATGGGCTCGGGTGACAGCGAGATCAGCCGGGTTGATTTTTATTGCAGCCACGAGGGCCTTCACCTCGAATACGAAGCTGCACAGACCCGGCAGGTCCCACGCCGCGATGGCTGGTACAACCTCGCCACCCACATGCCCTGGATCGGCGAGCGAACCCGGGGGCTCGATGGGGCTCATGTTGAGTACTTTCGAGGCCTCGTCAATCCGGTCGGTGTCAAGATCTCCCAGGCGATTGATCCCTCCGAGCTCGTCGCCCTTGTCAAGGTGCTCAATCCTGAGAATGAGCCCGGCCGCCTGAGCTTGATTCACCGCATGGGCAATTCGAATATTTCAGATTCGCTGCCGAAACTGGTTGAGGCGGTGAAGGAAAGCGGTGGTGAGGTCATGTGGATCTGCGACCCGATGCACGGCAATACCGAGTCGACAGCAAGTGGTCTGAAGACCCGCAATTTCGACAATATCCTCGGAGAGCTTCAGCAGGCGATGGATATTCACCTCGAGTGTGGTTCGATGCTGGGCGGCGTACATTTCGAGCTTTCTGGAGATGACGTTACAGAGTGCATTGGAGGGGCCTGTGGCCTGACGGAGTCGGATCTTTCGACGGCTTACACGACCCAGGTTGACCCGCGGTTGAATGCCGGCCAGGCCCTCGAGATGGCCATGTTGATTGCCAAGAAGATGCAGGGCAGCTAGGCTCCAGGCCTGCCCCTGGAACAGGAGGGTGAGCGGGGATGCGATTGTTGTTGACCGGCCTTGTTTTTATCGCCGTGCTCGCAGTTCCGTTTTTTATCTGGGGAAACCTGTTCTCCGAGGATGTCCAGGAGCTCCAGGAGAAGATCAGGGATTACGGCGTGTGGCCCTGGCTGGCGGGAATTTTCCTGCTGGTGGCTGACATCGTGCTGCCGATCCCGGCTACAGCTGTCATGGCGTCCCTGGGTTTGATCTATGGCCCGTTGCTGGGAGGCGTGGTGGCGGCGGCCGGGTCTTTTCTCGCCGGTACGGTTCCCTACCTCTGTTGCCGCACGCTAGGTCGCGGGGCCGGAGAGTGGATCGTGGGCAGCAAAGAACTGGAAAAGGTGGAGCGCCTGTTTGGCCGCTACGGAGGCTGGGCGGTTGCCCTCTCACGCTGGATGCCGCTCCTGCCTGAGGTGGTCGCCTGTTTTGCCGGCCTGGTGCGAATGCCGGGAAGAAAATTCTTCGCGGCGCTTGCCTGCGGTTCGATTCCGATGGGGTTTGTCTTTGCGGCGATGGGGGAGATGGGGAAAGACAAGCCCGTGCTCACGATCGTCCTGAGCGCCGTGGTGCCGGCCTTGCTTTGGCTGATTGTCGGGCGTATCCTGACACGGCTTTCGCTGAGGGACTGAAACAGAGGTTTTGCAGGGAATGAGTACAGAGCGCACGCGGATAGCAATGTGGTCCGGACCGAGGAATATTTCCACGGCGTTGCTTCGTTCCTGGGGCAACAGGGAAGACACCTTCGTCAACGATGAGCCCCTCTACGCGGCCTTTCTGAACGAAACGGGTTTCGACCACCCGATTGCACAGGAGATCGTCGATTATTACGAAACCGACTGGAGCAAGGTGGTCACTGGCCTGACTGGAGAGATTCCCGGTGGAAAGACCATCTATTACCAGAAGCATATGGCGCATCACCTTCTGCCCGGTATGGGGCGGGAATGGATCCACGGCCTCGAGAACTGCTTCCTGCTCCGCAACCCGGCGGAGATGCTGACCTCGCTCATTAAGATCCTTCCGGAGCCTGGTCTTGCTGACACGGGGCTTCCCCAGCAGCTGGAGATCTTCCGAATGGTACGTGAGCAGACAGGGCGCCGGCCACCGGTGCTTGATTCACGCGATGTCCTGGAGAATCCCGAGAAGCTTCTGCGGCTGCTGTGCGATGAAACCGGGATCGAGTTCACCTTAGCGATGCTATCGTGGGAACCCGGGAAAAGAGATACAGATGGGATCTGGGCTCCCCATTGGTATGGAGAGGTAGAAAAAACCACATCCTTTCGGTCCTATGTTCCCAAGGACAAGGGGGTTCCCGCGAAGTTTGAGACGGTTCTGCAGGAATGTATGGAGATCTACGAGGAACTCTACGAATACCGGCTAGGGAATTGAACGAAGATGCTTCAGCAATTTAATGAAAAGAACCGTGACCTGGTGGTCAACATCAACGGTAAGCTCCTTCACCGGGATGAGGCCGGCATCAGCCCCTTTGACTCTATTGTCCAGGGAGGGGACGGAGTCTGGGAAGGGCTGAGGCTCTATGATGGGAAGATCTTCAAGCTGACCGAGCACCTCGACCGTCTGCGCAGCTCGGCCCTGGCTCTCGCCTTCACAGAAATACCTTCTCATGATGAGATTATCGGGGAGATTCGGCGCACGCTGGAGGCCAACAAGATGCAGGATGGAGTGCACATCCGCCTGACCCTGACACGGGGGGTCAAGGTAACTTCGGGGATGGATCCACGCCTGAACCAGTCCGGTCCGACACTCATTATCCTGGCCGAGCACAAGCCCCCGGTCTATGACAAGTCAGGCCTCAGCCTGGTAACCGCCTCGGTCCGCAGGTTCCCCCCCGATTGCCTCGACCCGAAGATCCATTCCAACAATCTCATCCAGTCCATCCTGGCGAAGATCGAGGCCAATGCTGCGGGGGCCGACGATGCCCTGATGCTCGACACCCGGGGGTTCGTCGCCGAAACCAATGCGACCCACGTATTCATTGTCGAGGCGGGGACAGTCCTTACCAGCCATCTGAAGGCCTGCCCCGAGGGGATCA
>JAYGDV010000274.1:0-2694 GCA_046582735.1 Planctomycetota bacterium | reverse complement strand
ACCAGCTACCCGATGCTGCGCAGCATCGAGAGAAAGGGCGGACGGGTTCCCGTCCTCAAGGGAGGACAGTCCTACAAGGCCAGCATGGGAATCAACGTCCTGGCAGACAGTGCTGCGGTGGAGGCCGCCCGCAAGCGAATTGCAGCCCTGCAGGGAGACCGGAAAACCACCGTCCAGAAGGAAGCCCTCAGCCAGTAAACACCAGCCCTGCGCCCAGGGAGACGAGGTCAAAGATGAAGCGGTTCTATTGCCTGGTTCTCGGGGTTCTCGCATTGCCTGGCATGGGGAGAGCCGATGACCAGAAGCTGGTCCTGGCCCATTACATGACCGACATGGTCCCGCGTACCCGGCAGAAGCTCATCCGCTGGATTGACCCGGAGTTGGCGGAGCCCGGGGGCAGCACTGCCGCCCTGGGAGGCCTGCACCAGACCGTGCCGATGGCATCTCTTCACCTGCAGGACGCGGATCTCGAAAAAGCTGTCGATTTTGAGATCCGGGCAGCCCGGCAGCTGGGCATCGACGGTTTCCAGTTTTACTATCCCCTGGTAGATCACACACCCGTGCTCGCTCGCAATTACAACGCCATCATCGCACAGTTCATCAGGCTGAGCGACTCACGCTACAAGGGCTTCCGTATCAGCCTCTGTCTCGCTCACCCCGCAACCGGCAAGCCAACCTCGGAGAAAGAGAAGATCTCCCTCTGGAGCCCACCGATCCGGGAGTTGCTGAACTCAACCGGAAAGTCCCCTGCCTGGCTCAGGACCGGTTCCGGATCCCTGCTCTTCTACCTCTGGGTAGGAGATGCGCTCGCCGATGGCATCGATGGCCTCGCCCACAAACCAGCTGAAATTAAAAAGGTCGCAGAGGCCTACCAGCGCTTCTCAAAAGCGATCGGAACACCCATCGAGTTTGTCTACCAGGTCCGCCGTCCCGAGATAGACGCGCCCTACATCGACAGCATCGTGAAGACCTTCCCCGCCGTCTGGGGCTGGACCGCCAGCGATGAGAACCTGGAATTCTGGGACTACCTCGCCCGGCGCTGCCGGCAGGAGGGCTGCCTTTATACCCAGTCGGTTTACCCGGACTACTACACCTCCAAGGTCTACGCCAGGGGAAAGAACGACCATGCAATCCTCCCGACCGGGGTGGCACTCAAGGCCGGGCTCGACGGGATCGAGCGCCATTACCGCGTCACCAACCTCGCACAGACACAGTTGCTGCTGCTGGAGAGATCCATCCGTCACGATGTGAAGCTGATCAATTACGTGACCTGGAACGATTTCCCCGAAGGCCACCACCTCGCCCCCGAAGCCAGCCACAACTTCGGCCCTTCCCTGCTGCTGCGCCATTTCAAACGCCGCTGGAAATCCGGCAAAGAGGATATCCTCCAGGATGAGGCCATCGTTTTTTTCAAGAAATACCGCCACGATGCGAAACCGAAATACCCTGTCGAGCTGAGGGTGAAGAGCCGCAACAGGAACCTTGCCAGTGAAGACCGCATCGAATTGGTGACACTGCTGAAAAAGCCGGCCCGGTGCACCCTCAACGGTAAATCCCTCGGGATGGTCGGGCAGGGACTCCGGGTCCATTCAATCCCCAGCGAACCGGGGCCGGTCAGGGTGCTGGTGGTGCGTGAGGGGAAGCAGGTGATCCGCTTCAAGACCCCCCTGGCAATCAGTAACTCACCGCTGCGCACCGACCGCCTGACCTATTCCTATTCGAGCTCTTTTGAGAACGAATACCGGAAATTATTCGAATGACGCCCCCCCGGAAGCCGCTGCTCCCCGCCGCAACTCATCAAGGGCCCGGCTGAAATCTTCCGGTGGCTCACAGCTGAACCTGCGCTCCCCCTCCCAGTCTCCGGGAAGCTCGAGGGAACGGGCATGCAGGGTGAGGCGGTCGATCCCCTGCAGCTGCCCCCATGCCCATGTTGCAGAGGGTCGATAGAGGGAATCGACCGCCAGGGGGAAGCCCGCTGCAAGGGCATGGACCCTGACCTGGTGCGTCCGCCCACTGAGGGGCCTGGCGCGAACCAGGGTGAAGGTTCCGAACCGCTCGACGGCCTCGAAGACCGTCTCGGAGCTCTTGCCTGCAGCACCCCAGCGCATACGTCCCTTTCGTCCCGTGTCGATGGGGACACTGATGGTTTTCCTGGCCGCAGCCATGTCGCCCAGGACGATGGCGAGGTACTCCTTGCGCACCTGCCTGGCCTCGAAAGAGGCCGAGAGCTTTCTCTCGGCTGCCGGTGTTTTCGCGAAGATAACCACGCCGCTTGTCAGCCGGTCGATCCGGTGGACCACCCGCGGACGGATGTACTCCTCCACAGGCTTGTCCTCCCTCTGGCGAAGCTCGCGGCGCAGCAGGAAGGCCAGGCAGCTCTCAGCCTCCTTCTGCCGGTCGGGAACTACGGGAACACCCGAGTCCTTGACCAGCACGACGACCTGCCCATCTTCATGAAGTATCCCGATCCCGCCGCCCTCGGCCCCCATCGCCATCGGCTCGATGCCATCGACCCCCCCGACTACAGACAATTGCTCGAGGTCACCGAGCCGCGCACGAGGGGACACCGGCAGCTTGCCGCTTCGAACCTTCCCATCCGCAAAAAGCGGCCGCAGCCCGCGGCGCGGCAGATCGGGGAACAGCAGGGCAAGGTACTCGATAACCGTGTAGTCCTTGAAAAACTGTGATATTGAC
>JAYGDV010000252.1:0-10863 GCA_046582735.1 Planctomycetota bacterium | reverse complement strand
GCAGCTGGTTTGGCGGCCGGGTGAAAACCCGGCTGGGCTCCGGGAGCGTATCCTGATGGGACCTGAGGAAAGCAAGGGCGATCTGTCCGAGGGCGACATCAACCTGTCGTCGCGCCGGGCTGAATGGGTTGAGAACAACCTCGATGCGGAAACCCGCAGGCTCCTGGAGGAAGACAGCAGGCTCTTTCTGCACCAGTCTCTCTCGACTCCCTGTCTCGATGTTCTGAAATCCTGTGATGGGATCCACCTGGAAAATCTCCAGGGCCGCCGCCTGATGGACTTTCACGGCAATAATGTCCACCAGGTGGGTTTTTCTCATCCGCGGGTGCTGGAGGCAGTGAAGGCTCAGCTCGACAAGCTCTCATTTTGTACACGGAGGTACACCAACCTGCCGGCGATTGAGCTCGCCCGTGCACTCTCTGACCGGGCCCCTGGAGATCTTGACAGGGTTCTGCTCTGTCCGGGGGGGACGGGAGCCATGGGGATGGCCCTGAAGCTTGCCCGTTGCGCTACGGGTCGCTACAAAACGATCAGCATGTGGGACTCTTTTCATGGAGCCTCCCTCGATACGATCTCGATTGGAGGGAGAGGCCTTCTTTCGCGCCGGCATGGGGCCGCTCTTGAGCGGGGCGGAGCATGTCCCACCCCCCGACTCCTACAGGTGCGTCTGGGATTGTGGGGGTGAGTGCAATCTCAAATGCGCCGACTATATTGATTACGTCCTGGAAAAGGAGGGAGATGTTGCAGCTGTTATCGCAGAGACGGTCAGGAGCACTCCTTTCATACCTTCAGTGGATTACTGGAAACAGGTGCGGGAGTCCTGTGACCGCCATGGGGCACTCCTGATCCTTGATGAGATTCCGCACTGCCTCGGCCGCACCGGCCGGATGTTTACCTGTGAGCACTATGGGGTGGTGCCGGACATGCTAGTAATCGGTAAGGGGCTTGGAGGCGGGGTTTTTCCGCTGGCGGCGCTGGTTGCCAGGGAAGGGCTCAACGTGGCTGCCGACAAGGCCCTGGGACATTACACCCATGAAAAGAGCCCCGTTGCCTGCGCGGCAGCCCTGGCGGCTATCGATGTGATCGAGGATGAGGAACTTCTGCAGAATGCCACGCGCATCGGGAAGTTTGCGCTGGAGAGACTCGGTGAACTGGAGCGAAAGCATACCCTGGTGGGAGATGTTCGCGGCCTGGGGTTGTTGATTGGAGTTGAGCTCGTTCGGGACCGCCAGACCCGGGAGCGGGCAACAGAGGAGGCCGAGACGGTGATGTACGAGGCGCTGGCTCGCGGTTTGAGCTTCAAGCTGACCATGGGCAATATTCTTACCCTGACGCCGGCCTTGACGATCACGGAAGAGGAGATGGCGCAGGCGATCGGCATTATAGACGAATGCCTCGGCCTGGTTTGCTGACGCTCCACAACAGGCTTGCAGGCGAGGTTATTTTTTCCGGGACTTGAGCTTAACCCGGAAGGATCCCGAAGAGGTGCCGCCGGAGGTCAGGTGCACGGAGAGCTGCAGCACTCCACTGCCCGTCGACCGCCCGTTGAACCGGGGTCCTGCCAGTTGCCAGGGCTGTTTTCCGATGCGCCATTGCAGGCAGCCCATATTGCGGCTGTTCCAGCTGTGATTGGAGATTCCTGCAGGTCCGAAGCTTCGTCCCTGCCAGAGCATCGTGCCACTCGCCTCGAGGCTGAATTTCTGTCCCTTGCGTAATTTGTACCCGGTACTCAGAGCGCGGTTGGAGCTCTCGATATGAGAGGAGGTGACCTTCCATGACTTGGAGGTCTCCAGCTCACCCCAGGCGATATAGACCAGGTCTGTATTGGGAATCTCCAGCTTGAGCGGGCCTCTCTGGACATGAAACCGCTCCGTTTCAATAGTTCCCCTGACGGTAAATTTTCCGGTGGTGATCTCATCCCTTCCATCGAGGTAGATATCTTCGATGGACTCGATTTCAGAGATCAGGCCTGCAAGCTGGCGCCTGGTGGAGTCGTCCTGTTCGAGGCCGCGCTCGGAGACCAGGTGCCGGTAGGCACCCGGGCCGATTGCGCTGAGATCCTCAAGAGCGTTCTCTTCTTTTTTTCGCAGCCGGGCGAGGGCGGCAATGAAGTCCTGGTGTCCCTGGGGAGAAAGCCGGAGGCTGAAACGCACCCGGAGGATCTCCGGGAAGGGAATCTCCAGCTTGCCGTAGCGCGTTGAGATGGTGAGGGCTTTTTCTTCGAGCTTGCCAATAAGAACCTGCCCCCCGGTCAACCCGAAGGTGGGGTTTTCTTTGCGCCCATCCTTCTTCGGCTCGCCTTGTCCCCAGCAGGGTAAAGCAGAGAGAACGAAGATGAACGCCAATGACAACAACTGCGCAGGTGTATTAAAGAGATGCCGTTTCACTCGAACATTACCTCTGCCCATTTGGAAATCCATTGGTTCAGTAATCGATGGTGAGCTCGTAGAGTTTTTCGCTGTCTTCGAGTGAGAGGATCTTTTCGCGCTGGTCCTTTAAAAAGGCTGTCACCCGCGAAAGAACCTTGAGGTACTCGTCCTGTTTCTGGTCCGGCCCGAGAATCATCACCAGGATATGGACGGGCTGGTCGTCGAGGGAGTCGAAGGGGACTCCCGCGCGATGAATCGCCAGTCCGACGATGAAGTCGTCAATGACGTTGATCTTGGCGTGGGGAATTGCGAGCCCCAGTCCGAACCCCGTGGAGAGGAGTTGCTCCCTCTCCAGGATGGCCTGCAGAATAGATTCCTCGTTTTCAAGGGATTCACTCGTTGCCAGGCACTTGACCATGCTCTGAAGACAGTCGTTCTTATTGTCTTCTTCCAGCCAGGTAATCCTGGAGGGAGATATCAGTCTTGAAAGAGATTTCATCGTAAATACTGCTGTTGTCTTTGTCGTTATCCGGGTGCTGCTTTCAGTCACCAACGTAGCGACTATACAGGTTACGGGCTTTGCTGGCATCCGTCAATCCGTCGAAAATAGCCCGCTGGTCATCAAACAGGGTCATTGTGAAATCTTCCGTAGTCAATCGCAGATATCTTGAGTGGCATTCGACCCTTCCCACGGATTCCAGCCTGCCGGCAAGAGCCTGCAGGTCGATGCCTTTACCTGATTTCGGATGAATCTGGACAGCTTCACGCCCGCAGAGGGTTTCGGTGCCATGCTGCCCTTCTCCCTGGAGAAAATCGAAGCGCCGATGAACACAGACAGGACAGTCGGGGTCAACCTCCAGGCGCGATTCTTTCCACTCCATATTCCATGAATCCAGCCGGAACAGTCGGCCACCGAGGAGCTCGGGACGGTCTCCGACAAGAGCTCTCATCGCCATCGAGGTCTGGATACTGCTGACCATGGCCACCGATGGTCCGAGAACCCCGGCGGTGTCGCAGGTCTGGAGTGTTCCGGGTGCAGGAGGCTCACCCATGTAGCACCGCAGGCAGGGCCCCCGGGTGCCGCTGAAGAAGATAGAGTGACCGCGGGTTTCTATTGCTCCTCCGTAAATCCAGGGGATCCCGGTTTTCCAGCTCAGGTCGTTGATGAGAAACCTGGTTGGAATATTGTCGGAGGCATCGATAACCAGGTCGATGTTTTCGGCCAGCTTGAGTGCATTGAAAAACTGGAACTCGGTAGGTTCTGCCTTGATCAGGATGGAAGAATTCGCCTTCTCGAGGTGCTTTTTCAGGGCAATGGCCTTGGGCTTTCCACTGCGGACATCTTCCTCGGTAAAGGCGATCTGGCGTTGCAGGTTGGACCAGTCGACGAAGTCGCGATCCACCAGCCTGAGTTCTCCGATGCCTCCGCGGGCCAGGTATTCGGCGCTGTGAGTCCCCAGGGCTCCACAACCAACGATAAGGACCCGCGCCTGGCTGAGTTTCTTCTGTCCGCTCTTGCCAATAACTCCCAGGATGTGGTGGCGGTTGTAGCGATCTGCAGTTTCTGACATGGAGGTTTTTTAGTCTTTGCCCGGGCTGATTGCCACCAGATATCCTGCTGGAGACAAGAAGGTTCTAATCGGGGGGTTGATCTGGAACGGGATCATTTACATGATAGGCTACTGCGCCGCGGGATCGTCATTGCCAGATTGGAGAATAATATATGCCCCTTAAAGACCGAGTCGCAATTATCACCGGAGGGGCCCGCGGCATTGGCCGGGCCTGCGCTGAGAGATTCCTTGATGCCGGGGCTGAGGGGGTTGTCCTCGCTGATATCGATGCAGCCGGTGCAACTGCCGCGGCCGTCCAGATGGATCCGGGCGGAGAGAGGGTCCTTGCCGTACAGGCAGACCTGACCCGGCGCGAGGAGGTAGAGGGGATGGTCGAGACGACCCTGGCTAGGTTTGGTGCCATCGACATACTGGTGAACAATGCGGGAATAGCCGGCCCCCCCGGCGGCCTGGAGGAGCACGGGGAGGAGGTCCTTGACGAGATCTTTGCAGTCAACGTGAAGGGGCCGTGGTTTGCCTGCGCCGCTGTTCATCCTCATTTCCTCGAGAAGGGATATGGCCGGATCGTGAATATCGCCTCGATCGCAGGTAAGGAAGGAAACCCCGGCCTGGCTCCGTATTCGATGACCAAGGCCGCGTTGATCGGTATGACCAAGGCCTATGCCAAGGAGGTAGCCACCGGGGGAATCCTGGTGAACTCCATAGCTCCCGCGGTGATCGAGACCGAGATCCTATCCCAGGTCTCCGACGAGGTGAAGGAGTACATGATCTCGAAGATACCTATGGGGCGGGTAGGACAACCAAGGGAGGTTGCCGAGCTGGCGCTCTTTCTCGCATCGGAGAGTTGCAGCTTCTCAACAGGCTTCTGCTACGATATTTCCGGTGGACGGGCCACCTATTGATCCCAAAAGGGTTTTTCTCTGCAACCTTTCCTATTGCCGCAGTATCATATCTAAAGGGATGTCGCTGAGTTGGCGTCAGGGAAACTTCCGGCTCTCTGTAGATTGACCGGCTCCGGGAGATTTTCGGTTGGATGGGGTAATAATCAATGGGGATCATTTCATGAACGACCGCAAACTTCTCTTCTGTATTCTTTTTGTGTTCGGCTGCCTGGGTGGATCTCCTGCGTCCGGTGATGACTCCCGGGATGCGCTCAAGACCGTTCTGAAGTCTTTGCGGGCGGGGGATGCCAAGGCACTGGAAGCTTCCCTTGAGGGCATCATCGAGGTTGGTGGGAAAAAATCCATCGCAGGCCTGCTGAAACTCACGAACTCCGTACCGCTAGGTTCCCAGACCGTTTACTGGAGCCTGCTGGAGGGGATCTCCAGCTTTGTCGACAAGCCGGCCCTGGGAGAGCTGGGCAGCTATATCTACAAGAACAAGTCCAAGGCGATCGCGCGTGACCTGCTTCATGCCTTGCAGACCAGCAGGACCCGGAATGTCGTTTATGCTCTTTCGCCGATTATCAGGAAGGGCCCGGACTCTCTGCGCCTTAAGGCCATCAAGAAGCTTGCCCGTGTGCGCAACCACGAAGCGGTGGATGTTCTTGTCGAGGTGGTGGAAATCGAAGAGAAGAAATCACGTGAAGAACATACGGCTGTGATGGTGGCGGCGGCAGAGGGGCTTACGATGATTACGGGGCAGCAGTTTGGTACCAGTGCCGTGAACTGGGGTGGCTGGTGGAAAACGAATAAGGACAAGCCGCTGAGGGTCAGCTCCCACGGTAATTCCTCCCAGGCTACCGGAACGGTGGTCGATCACCTTTCAGGATTGCGTAAGAAAGGATTCATCGGCCTTGAGAAGGCGCCGAAGAAGGGGATTGTCGTTATCAGCGCGGTCTACAAAAAGAAAATCCGGCGCGACCTCAACAACGACCATATGGAGGAGGTCCTGCGGCGAATGGGCATTCCGCACACGGTTGTCCACAGGGAGGATTTCGACAAGTTTGATCTGCGGGAGACCGGAGCGATCCTGATCAATTGTGCCCAGTCCAACAAGTTCTGTATCTGCCCGACCTGCAAGCCCGGGGGAAACAGAAACAACCGGCTGTATCGCTGCACGGGTTGCGACAAGCATATTGTCTTCGATCCCAGCCTGACGGCGGATTCAGTCGAGAAGATCAAGAAATTCGTCCTCGCAGGGGGCTTTGTTTTCAGCGAGGACTGGATCGTCAAGGAGTTTGTGGAAAAGGCCTTCCCCAAGTTCATCGAGGCAGGCTTCAAGCTTCCTGATCACAACGTAACCATTGCCCCTGTGCGTGGCATGGCGACTCATCCTTATCTCGAGGGTATTTACGTAGCCCGGGAAGAGAACGAGGCTGACAACTTCGATTTCGGTCTCAACGACCTGGAGGATGACGATGGAACTGCTGATTCCGACGAGGGGGAGGATGAAGGCGGTGAAAAGGGGCGTACCATCGTAGTGAAAAGGGGTGATGACCATACGATTGCTCCGGAGTTGCGCAAGATCCGCCACAATTGGCAGATTGATGACGAGAGCTTCGATTTGACAATCAAGAATCGTGCGAGGGTCGTTTCCCTGCTGGGCAGCTCCGATGTCAAGCCGCGCAGTGCCGACGATAAAAAGAAACCGATCTCCATCGTGGCTCTCGCCTTCAGGCCGGGTTCCGGCAAGCTGGCATCCATTGGCGTGGGTAAGAGTAAAACCCCACCGGGGACTCCCGGGGTTGTTGTCCAGGTACTCAGCCACTTCGGCAAGCAGCACTCCGACTCTGATGAATTCAGCCTGCAGAACCTGTTGCTGAATTTCCTGATCGACTCCAACACGGCTCGATTGAGCCGCTCCGGAAGGGGCCGCAAGCGCTGAGGAGCCAGGCAGCTTCTTCTCTGCGTTGCCGGCCGGCTCAGGCGGGGGGTTCGTTGATCTCGTAGCCACTGGGGGTTATTCGAGCGGTGACCGGGCTGCCCCTGCCACTGTCGAGAAACTCGAGGTTGCGCTGGGCAACTTCTGCAGCCGCCTCGATGACTGCTATGCTCGAGCGTGAGGATTTTGCTGTCGGGTAGGTGTTTTCCAGCTCCCCGGCGGTGCTGAGCCCCAGGCTCACCTCCATTGCTGCATGGGTGATGGCCACGATGGAATCTTTCCCATAGCCGTCGTAGGCAGCATGTTCAAGTCCCGGGCGGGGAATGTCAGAGGTGAAGTGCGGGTTGTAGGTCTTGCTCCCTATACCGCTGATGGTTGCCCGAAGCCCCCTGTCCTGCTGGTCAAACTCCACCTTGCCCCTTGTCCCGACCAGCTCCATTTCCTGGTTTACCGCGCCCTCGAATTCCCCGGGGTTGATCCAGCTGTTTACGTAATAGACTCGCAGCCCATCCCGGTAATCGACAGAAACCTGCATGGCATCGAAGGTGTCGATTTTATGATCGCCGCCCTCAGAGTCCCAGTTAGCCAGGAGCTGTTTCTGCCCGACAGCATGAACCGAGACCGGATCAGCGCCGAGGTAATGGGCGAAGAGGTCGAGCCAGTGGATCCCCACGTAGCTGAAGGGATTGGAGTCCTGCGCCCATTTGAATGTCTCGGTTGAAACCTCGAGAGGTTCTTCCAGCACAGCCCTTGCATAGAGCGGCTTGCCGATCTTGCCGGCAAGCTCTTCAAAGATGAAACGATGGCAGGGGTCGTAGCGCTTGTGCATATCGACTCCGACAACCAGTCCCCTGTCCTCTGCGAGCTTGATGAGCTCGTCGGCTTCCTCGAGATGCAGGGTCAGGGGCTTTTCCACCATTGAGTGTGCGCCGTTTTCCAGGGCATGGAGTACAGGGGCGTAGTGGAGCGAATCGGGAGTGGCCACGTAGAGGATGTCGATTTTGTGCTTCTGGAAGATATCTACCCAGGGGGTCTCGCCGTGAAAGGCCTCCGGGGATGCGCCAGGGAGCTTTCGGCTGTAGGCAGCGCAGAGAGTTTCTGCTGTTTCTGCTGTCCGGGTGCCGATGGCTGCGAGCTTCAGGGAGACGCCGCTGATCGCCCGGGCACGGTGGTCGAGGCCGATTCTGCCAAGGTAGGGGGCTATGCCGCAACGCTCGATATCTTCGATGGAGCGAAGAACCACATCGGAGCCGAACATGCCTCCGCCGACGAGGGCCGCGTTGAGGGTCCGGTTCCCGTCCATCTCAGATTACTCTCTTGTCCCGGTGATTATCCGCAGTAGTGTCTTGACCATTTCGCCAACGGAGCGAAAATGTACTTCATGTCGGCTACAGTCAAACAGGCCGCAGGAAGCATGGCAACTGTGAACTCAGCATTGAAAAGCTGGATGCGGTAAACAACAAAAGAGAATTTAAGGAGATCCAATGATGTCGAAGAACTGGAATCGTTTTGTCCTCGGTGGCGTGGTTATTCTTTTTGCGCTGGTGGTTACTCTATCGGGGGTGACCGGTGGAGGGACGACCTCGATCGATCTTCCCGCGGCCTATGGCGTTGCTCCCTGTTATATCCCGGTAGTGCCCATGGACGACTTGATGGATGCTGTCGATGACAACTTCGAGGAGATCTCCGACCAGCTGAAGGCCAAGAAATATTCGAAAGCCATGAAGGCAGCCTACTACGTTGCTGAGTTTGCCAATGTCCTGCAGTTCCACTCCAGCGAAGAGGTCAAGGGAGCTGCTAACCTCAAGAAATGGAAAGAAATCTCTGTGGCGATTCGCAACGACATGCAGAAGGTCGCGCTGACGATCAAGAAGAAGGACACTCCGGGGGCCAAGAAACTTCTCGATACCGTCGAGAAAGCCTGCGAAACCTGTCACGATATGCGTGAGGACTGAGAGTAACCGGGAGGTTTCGGGGGGCTGCACTCGAGGTGGCCCCTTGCAGCCGGGAGAACAGTTATGGCACATTCAGCCCTGGGCGTCTGCAGCTGGTCGTTGCAGGTCAGCAATATTCCCGATCTCGTTCGCCTGAGCGCCGAAGTCGGTGCCGAGGTGGTCCAGGTCGGGATCGGTGATCCCACGCATGGAGCCTGGGATGAAGGGGAGAGTTTCGTCGAGGCCCTGCAGGCATCCGGGCTGGAGCTCAGCGGGACCATGATCGGTTTCCCCGGCGAGGACTATACCTCGCCCGCGACGATTCGTGAAAGCGGAGGCTTCGGTGATCCTGCGTTGAGGACCGAGCGCCTGGGGATCTTTCGCTATGCAGTCGACAAGACAGCAGAGCTCGGGCTGCAGTGCCTCTGCAGTCACGCCGGTTTTATCCCCGAAGCCGATGGCCCGGAGCGTTCAAGCTTCCTCGACTGTATTTCCGAGGCAGCCCAGTATGCTGCAGACAAGGGTGTCCTCTTCACCATGGAAACCGGCCAGGAGACCGCAGCTCTGCTGCGGCGGACCCTCGATGAGTTGAAGATGTCGTCGCTTCGCGTCAATTTCGACCCGGCCAATATGATTCTCTACGATATGGGCAATCCGATTGAGGCCATCGAGATCCTGGGAGCGGATATCGCCCATGTTCATGCAAAGGATGCAAATCCTCCGCTGGAGAGTGGGCAATGGGGGGAAGAAGTTCCCCTCGGAGAAGGATCTGTCGGCATGGCGGCCTTTGTCGAGGCTCTCGATAAGGCGGGTTATTGCGGCCCATTGGTTGTCGAGCGGGAGGTGGGCGACCAGCAGGAGAGGGTCGCGGCCATCAAGCAGGGAATCTCTGTGCTGAGAGGCCTGGCCTGAGAGCATTTCCTGGCGGATGTGGAAACCTGCAGCCGGGGCATTAATGAAGCGCCGAGTTTGCTCGAAGGCAGCGCTTTATATACAATGCTTCGCCATTATCCGGCATTGTTACAGTAGTGAGTAAAAAGGCAGAGACAGTAATGAGTATTCCTCCGCTTGCGGCCGAACTGAATTCGATTATAGAGTCAGAGGCTCCCGCAGTCCTCGATATGTTGTCAGGACTCGGTAAGAGACTTTATTTTCCCAAGGGGATTATCAGCCAGGGGGCAGAGGCCAAGGAAAAGGCTCACCGCTTCAACGCTACCATCGGTATCGCCACCGAGGGAGGTGTTCCGATGCATCTAGAGAGCATGAGCCGGCTCTTTGACATGGAGCCGGGAGAGGTTTTTCCGTACGCGCCCACTGCCGGGCGACCCGAGCTCAGGAAACTCTGGCGCGAGAAACAGCTGCAGGAAAATCCTTCGATGCAGGACAAGACCATGGGAACGCCCATAGTTACCAGTGCCCTGACCCACGGTCTCGGGCTGGTGGGGGATCTCTTCATCGATCCCGGCGATTCGGTCGTCCTTCCGGCCCATTTCTGGGGCAACTACAACCTCACCTTCGGGGTTCGAAATCAGTGTGAAATTGAGACCTACCCGCTCTACGATGGAGAGGGATTCAACTCAGCCGGGCTGGCGGAGAAGCTGGAAGAGGTCGGAGGCAAGACGTCCAAGGCGGTCGTGGTGCTGAACTTCCCGAACAATCCCACCGGCTATACTCCAACCCCCGAGGCCGCGGCTGAAATCCGTGATGCGATTGTCGGTGCTGCCGAGGCAGGCTTGCGCCAGGTGGTTGTCTGTGACGATGCTTATTTCGGATTATTCTTCGATGAGAATTGCCTGCAGGAGTCGATCTTCGGCTACCTGGCCAACAGCCATCCGAATGTCCTGGCTGTAAAGCTCGATGGCGCCACCAAGGAGATCTTCGCCTGGGGATTCCGTGTCGGTTTCCTGACCTACGGTGCAGGTGCTTCCAGTGATATCGATGCGGTCCATACCGCCCTGGAGAAAAAAACGATGGGTGCGATCAGGGGAGGAATCAGTAATTCTCCCAACACCACCCAGTCGGCGGTGGTCCGGATGCTCCAGGATCCCGACGGGGCGGCCCAGCGCAAGGAGAAGCGCGACCTTCTCTGTGCCCGGGCTCTGCGCACACGGGAGGTGCTTTCGACAGGGAAATACGATGAGGCGTGGGAGGTCTACCCGTTTAATT
>JAYGDV010000207.1:0-10590 GCA_046582735.1 Planctomycetota bacterium | reverse complement strand
AAAAGTTAAAATAGTCATTGGAGCAAGGTCATCTCTTTTCTTACCATTTAAAAATTTAGGAATAGACGACGTAGCGCTCGTCGAAGCCGACCGAGGCGTGGTAGGGCCAGGTGTGCATCTTGCCGACGTTGGTGCAGTGGTAGCCGGATTTGTTGAGCAGCTCGATCCAGGAATGCCTCCAGGTGTCGGCGTTCTTCAGAATTCCGCTGGTATGCGGATAGAGCCCCTTGAACAGGCTGGCGCGCGCCGGGGCGCAGGAGGCGGCGGTGACATGGCAATCGGTGAAGTGGAGTCCTTCGTTGACGAGGCGGTCGAGGTTCGGGGTGTCGACGTGGTCGTAGCCCAGGGCGCCGATGGTGTCGTAGCGCTGCTGGTCGGTGATGATGAAGATGATGTTGGGCTGTTTTGAAGGCATTGGGGTTATCAGGTGAGCGTATTGTAGATGGTGACCGCTCCGGAGATCAGCATGCCGAGGGCTGAGAGCCAGAGGAAGAGATCCCAGGACGAGCCGGGCAGGATACGCCTGTCGGTTTTGCGGTAGCGGAACCACAGTGCCGCTCCGGCAAGCATAGGCAGCATGATTCCCTGCATGATGCCGCTGATGAGCACCAGGGCCACGGGTTCCTGGACCATGATATAAATACCGAGACAGAGCATGGGAAAGACAACCCCGAGGATTTTAACGCTCCTCTGGCGCGCCTGTTCGTCCTTGATTCCCAGCCCGGTAATCTTGAGGGCATCGGTGAAGACACGTGAGTGGCCGGCATTGGCGACAAAGAAGGTCGAATAGAGCACGGCGATGGCGCCGAAGAGGAAGACAACCTGGGCCCATTGCCCGAAGACCGGCTCGTACATGACCCCCAGGGTGCGGACCAGGTCAGCCTTTTCCGGGTTGAGTCCTGTGCGGTGGAGGATCGCGGCGCCCAGCAGGTAGAAGGCGACGGTGGCGAAGGTATAGACCACCATCGAGCACCAGGCATCCCAGCGCATCACGCGCATCCAGCCACGGGCGCGCTCGCCCCATGCGTCGGAATCATCCCGGGGGCCGGTGAATCGGGCGTAGCCCTTTTCGATGCACCAATAGGGGTAGGCGACCAACTCGGAGGCTCCGACGCCGATGATCCCGAAGGCCGCCATCGCGATCCACAGGGGCGTCTTGTCGCTGAGGGGATCAGGAGGAGGAAGCTGCAGCTTGAGCCCATCGAGAAACTCGCTGCCGGTCACAGCAAATGCGCCGCTTTTCTGCAGCATAAAGAGGTTGATGACCGTGATGATGGTGAAAGAGAAGACCAACAGGGTCGAGAAGAGCTGGATGAATCCGTAGCGCCCGGCGTAGAGAATTCCCGCCGTTGCAATCGCGATGATCGTTGCCCAGATTTTGTCATCGGCGGGCTTTTCAGGTTTTTTGCCCCGGCTTTCCAGGTCGGCTTCTATTTTCGGGATTCCCGCTTCAAGCGAATTTTTCTCGGCTTCGAGTTTCGTTCTTTTTTCCCCTGTGAGCGCCTGCTCCGGGTCGTCAACCGCGAGCTTCCTGGTCAGGAGGTCGACGGTCTTGCGCCGTACCTTGAGATCGATCTCCAGGGAGAGGAATTCATTGTAGCTGCGCCCTTCATCTGTGATCGGCGCGCTGATCATCAGCGCCTGTCCGACGCCGCCGACGATGCCGCCGAGCTGTCCGAGGCTGAAAACGAACATGAAGAACCAGTACAGGGTGAGCCAGTTGCCGCGTCCCTTGATGCGCGGGCCGGGGACCTCGGCCATGGCGCTGAGCGAGGTCTTGCCCGATGAGATGGTATAGCGTCCTATCTCGACCTGGGTCAGGACCTTGATGATGCAGCCGATGATGATGATCCACAGGAGCAGGAAGCCCGCCTTGGCGCCGACGATCGTGGTGGCGATCAGCTCTCCGGAGCCGACGATGGAGCCTGCGATGATCAGGCCGGGGCCGAGGTGCCGGATAATCCCGCCGATCGTCTGTGGGGGGTCCTTGATGCCGCCCGCGGCTCCGTTTTCAGCTTTCCCGATATCTTCTTCGCTCATTTCGCGGCCCCATGGTTTTCAAATCCCTTTCCAGGAAGCCGCGACCGAAGCGGCAACCGGGAGGGATACGGTACGGCATGAGGCGGCGGAAAAAAAGGGATGTCCCGTCCGCTGCGGCGCGGAGAGCGGAGAGGGGATTACTTTTTGCGGCACATCTCGAGGATTCGTTTGTAGCCATCGAGCTTGCGTATGGCATCGAGATCCTCATCTTGTTCCATGTGGTCGGGGTCGTTGAACCCGGCCTCGACGGATTTCTCGAGGGCTTCGAGCGCTTTTTCCGGTTTGCCCGCCAGCGAGCAGGCGCAGGCGAGGTTGTAGTGGGAGAGCTCATCCTCGGGGTTGATCCGGGCGGCGATTTCAAAATGGTGAATCGCCTTGGGGTAGTTCTTCAGCAGGAGGAAGGAGAAGCCGAGGTGGTAGTTGCCCTCGAAGTCGAAGGGGTATTCAGCGATCACCTTGCGGAACTCGCGCACGGCGCCCTGGTAGTCACGGGAGCGTACGAAGGCGAGTCCCTGCAGCAGCAACAGGTCACGGGAAACCTCGGGGCGTTTCAGCACCAGGTCAGGGTTTCTCTCCTGCAGCAGGAGAAAGCCCCAGCGGTCGTTCAATTGGGTGATGAGGGCCCTTGCGGCAGCGTACTTGACGAGAAAACTCTTCTCCATCTCGTCGTTTTCGACGATCGCGCGCAGAGTGGAGATGGAACTCTCTCCCGCTGCGCGGGCGTACTGAAAGATCCTCCTGCGCCGGGCTGCAAAAGGCAGGCGTGGGTAATCGTTGAAATGGATTCCAACCCGTTCATAGACCTCCGGTGAGATGCGCCAGAGCAGCAGGCCCTCGAGAAAGTTGTAGTTGGAGTTTTTTCCCTTTGCGTCACGAAGGGCCTTGAGGCCGCGCTCGCCGAGCCTGTAGAGCTCCAGCCTTGCCCGGTCCCTGGCCAGGCTCTCGCTGTGGTCGAGATCTCTCAGTACCGCAAGGATGTGACCCTCGAGGTGGGGCAGGACGTCCGCGGCTTTGCCGCCTTTTCGATCCACCTCCAGGGCCCAGAGGATTCCCCGGTTGTAGCTGGTGGCAGCCGGTTCTTTTTCAAGCAACTTTCCGTTGGCGGACAGCTCATCGAGAGCCTCGCCCAGCAGCCTGTCGTAGAGACGCTGGCAGGTTGTTCTCGTGTCCCCCGCGGGGGGGTTTTCCTGCAGGGCCAGCAGCTCCCTGCGCGCAGCGATTTCCAGCAGGGCAGGGGGGCCGAGGACCTTCAGTCGCCTGATCAACGCCTGCACCCGCGGTTCGCGGCCCTGGTTTCTCTCGCGGAGATCTCCAGCCCGCAACCGGGTGACCTCGCTGTTTGATTCGAGTCCCTGGGATACGGCCTCGAGCTTCTCGAGCTGGTAGTAATCTTCAGCCATCCTGTCCAGCCCTGAAATTTCCTGCTGGAGCTTTTCCACCTTCTGCCCGAGTGCCGCCAGCAGTCCGCGGTCCGATTCCGATACCGGGGTCTTGTTCTCTTTCGCGACAGCCAGGGAAACTCCCAGGCGTTTCCATTTCAGGAAGGTTTTCAGGCCGGCCTCGATATCCTGATGCCGCCCCTTCCATAGGGAGAGCTGTTGCCTGAGTTCCACCAGGCGGGCAAGAGACTCGATCCGGGCCGTCAGCTCTTCGAGCTCCTTGCGGTCGAGTTCCAGGGCGCGGTACTCGGTTTCGAGGTGGCGCAGAAAATCACCGAGGATCTCGCGCAGGATTTTTTCAACACGCAGTGATTGAACCCGCGCGGCATCATCTCTGCCGGGGTTCCCTGCCACGATCCTTGCCAGCGGCAGGAGCGCATCCTCCCCGAGATTCCGCACCTCGGCTTCGGCGAGCTTCGAGACGAAGGGGTCGGGGTCACCCAGCCCCTTGAGCCATTTGTCCAGCTCCGCCGCCGGGCCTGCGGCGCAGGCCTGCCAGGGGGAAAGGAGAATGAAGAAGGCTGGAATGAGAGATCTGATCATGTTTTAGCGCCTGTAAGGAGTATATCGTCAGATATCTCCCCAGGCAGGTCAGATCGTGATTTCAATTCAGCCTCATTCAGGGCGTAGAGGGGGGAAATTTCGACCACCGGAGCTACCTTCCCTGCTTTTCCGGTGAATTCCACCCCGCAGCGCTCAAGCCATCCCGCGTAAAGCTGCGAAAGGTCGCGTTGAGCGGACAGCGATGAGCTTTCTCCTCCCATTTGCTTGATCGGGGAAAACTCAGCCTCCCGGTCAGCATAGACGATAGAGCTTTTTTCCGCAGACCAGAGGGCATCGTAGATGCGGCAATTGAACTCGAAGCAATTCGGTTCGGTCGGGCGCACCAGCTCTCCCCGGCGGTCGATGAACTCAACGGTTTTCTCTGTCTTGTGGAAAGAAAGGTGGAGCTTTTCAGCGTGGATCCTGGCGATGAAGTCGAGGTTGAAAATATGGGCCGCCATGTTGCCGATGAGATGCCCGGGTTTTCCGTTTCGCTCTTCCTCCGGCAGGTCGGCGTATTTGACGACCCCGGTGGTTTCGCCGATTCGGCAGAACACTCCGAGGCTTTCTTCATCTTCGAGGCGGTCGATGCACTTGGATGAGACCTCGTAGCTGCCTTCGAGGTGGTGCTCGAGGAAGGCAGGATCGGCAACAGGTACCAGTGGGTTGTCCACCTGGAAGAAGAAGAGGTATTCGACCCCATCGTCGCGGAGTTTCTCCAGCCCGTCGGAATCGAGGTATTGATCGAGAACTCCACCGTGGCCGCTGGGCGAGAGCGCGAGTCGGCCCTCCCTGTTGCGCAGGAACCGGCCGCGACGATCGATAAGCGGCAGCAGGGGTTGCGGAACAAAATGGACGTCGGCCGGGTTCAGTCCGAAGTGGTTCTGCTCCTTGAAAAATTCCGAGGTCATTTCAAGGTAATCGGGGTGGATCACGATATGGAAGCCCAGGGAGGTTTTATACCGATGGTTGATGGCGCGGATTTTTTCTGCATGGAGTTGGAACAGGCTCTTTCCGCTGATCGGCCCAATGGGCAGCATCCCTGTGGGTTCGCTGTTGGCCCCGAGGCTGGCACCTCCCGCCAGCAGCAAGAGAGCCACCTTTCCTTCACTCAGTGCTTGCCGGGCATTTTTGAAGCAGTCACGGTCCCCATTGACCGCCGCCGGCGTTTCGGGAAGCTGCTCGATCTCTGGAGCAGCGAGCATACCGAGGTCGATTTCAGGGCTCTTGCCCTGGCGTGATTGATGGAGCAGCCGTTTAACCAGCTGGTAGTTGACCGAGCGCAGATCCT
Organism: Planctomycetota bacterium; assembly: GCA_046582735.1. Taxonomy (GTDB): domain Bacteria; phylum Planctomycetota; class UBA8108; order UBA8108; family UBA8108; genus UBA8108. Next base: position 5,277 of record JAYGDV010000207.1, on the reverse strand, counting down.
CGATGAGCTTACGCTGCTCGTCCTGGGCGAGGTCATCCCAATTCTCGAAGAGATGAGCCTGCCCGGCTTCCTGCGCCTTGGCAACGCAGACCTTGTCGGCCTCTGAATTGACCTTGATCATATTACCCTTAGTACCCTTTATACCCCGGCTTGCAGGGAAGTCTGGGATTCTAGGTTCCTCCGCAGGCCCCGTCAAATGCTATCCAAGCAAACCGTTTTTCTTGTGAACACAGCCCGTTTTCCCGAAGTTATTGTGAGTAAAATGGTTCGGTATATCGGCAGGGGACTTCTGGATTTTTCTTTTCAGAGTCTCATGATGGGGCTACCTCAATAAATCGAAGGTTTCGCAGATGATGATGTCCTCAACTCCCCGAACTGAATCAGATGATGCCTGGGGCCCGGCGCAGGAGCAGGAAGCCTCCGCTCTCATCGAACGTGCCCTGGCAGAGGATCTGCCTGCCGGAGATCTCACCTCGGATTCGCTCTTCCCGGCTGGTCCGGATGTTTCTGCCGGTGGTGGAGCAGTGGTGGGGGCGGGAGTCGTTGCCCGCTGTGTATTCCGGCAGGAGGGAGTTTTCTGTGGGGGACCGCTCGCCGGGGCACTCTTTGAGAAGGTTGATCCGGCGGTGAAGGTCGAGGTGCTTGCTGCGGAGGGCAGCAGGGTGGAGCCGGGGGCTGCAGTTCTTGAATTGTCCGGTCCCTGCGGATCTGTTCTGCGGGGCGAAAGGGCACTGCTGAATTTTCTCCAGCGTCTCTGCGGCATATCCACCTGGACGGCGCTCTGGGTAAAGGAGCTCGATGGGATGAAGTCTGTTCTGCTTGATACGCGCAAGACAACCCCCGGGTGGAGACGGCTCGAGAAGTACGCGGTCAGGATGGGAGGAGCTGTGAATCATCGTTTCGACCTCTCCGACGGGATCCTGCTCAAGGACAACCACCGCTGGGTTCTTCGCAAGGCGGGTGGATCCACGCTGGCTGACTGGGTTGCGACCCTGCGTGAGAGTTCCCCCGGAACGTTTCTCCAGGTTGAGGTCGATTCCCGCCAGGAGTATCTCGAGGCTCTCGAGGTCGCCGGCATCGATTCTATCCTGCTCGATAATTTTCCACCCGGAGAGCTCTCCTGGGCAGTGGAGGAAAAACGCAGCCGCCGGGATTGCGATGTCCTGCTCGAGGCATCGGGGGGGATCAGTCTTGAGAACGTGAGGCAGGTCGCCGATACCGGGGTTGAAAGAATTTCTGTGGGGGCACTGACCCATTCCGCAACGGCGCTGGATGTCAGTCTCGAAATGTCTGAGGTTTTCAGTTTGGAGCAAGAGCTATGACGAAGCAGGGACTTCTCTTTCTGACGCTGGTACTGCCCGTGGTTGTTTCCAGTTGCAGTGAACCGGTTCTTCAGCCGGTCCCCAGGGCCGCCCGGCTGAATTTGCAGGTCGGCCAGAGGGAGTTGAGCATCGAGGTGGCCTACAGCGATGTCACCCGGAAGCGGGGATTGATGTTCAGGAAAGCTCTCGAAAAGGATTCGGGCATGCTTTTTGTTTTTCCCAGGAAGAAGATGCTGAGCTTCTGGATGAGAGACACTCTTATCCCCTTGTCGATCGCCTACATCGACGACAGCGGAAAGGTGATGCAGATCAAGGAGATGGCGCCAAGAGATGAAACATCCGTTTCCTCAGATTTCTTTGTCCGCTATGCGCTGGAAGTTGACCTCGGGTGGTATGAGAAGGCCGGTCTGAAGGAGGGCGACTCCATCCCCGGTTTTGCGTCTAAGGTGGCACCGTATTTGAAGATGGCAAATTGACCCAGGCACAGAATGAAGAGGCTGGAAGCCGGGGAAGGCAGAGGGAGTTACCCCATCTCCCCGGTGCCGAGGTGGCCCTTGTCATACTGTCGGTGTTGATCCTGGTGCTTCCCGCATTTGCTCCCGGCGCCCCGCAGGCGAGGATCGTGCCGGTTGCCCTGCAGGTAGAGCCCCTGCTGATCGACGTGGAAAGCGCTGCCTGGTACGAGTGGGCTCTTCTCGATGGCATCGGTGAGACCCGAGGCCGCAGGATTGTCGAGTATGTCAGGAGGAATCGTCCACTCACCGCCATCGAGCAGCTTGGAGAGATTCAAAGCCTGCCGAGGGGCTGGGTCGAGAGGGCGAAACCGTATATCCGCCTGCGCAGGGAGGAGGCCGGCAGATGAAAGGCCGCGAGGGAAGGCCATTTGAGATCGTCAGCTCATTCGCCCCTTGTGGGGACCAGCCGGGTGCTATTCGTTCTCTCACGAAGGGAGTTGTCGAGGGCAGGAGCTGCCAGACGCTGCTTGGGGTGACCGGTTCGGGAAAGACCTTTACGGTAGCCAACGTGATCGCGGAGGTGAACCGGCCGACCCTCCTGATCTCGCATAACAAGACCCTCGCCGCGCAGCTGTACGCGGAGTTGAAGGATATCTTTCCGCACAATGCAGTGGAGTACTTTGTCAGCTATTACGATTACTACCAGCCGGAGGCCTACATTCCCCAGCGTGATCTCTATATCGAGAAAGATGCCTCCATCAACAACGACATCGACCGGTTGAGACTCTCCTCTACCAGTTCGCTCCTGTCCCGCAATGACGTCATCATTGTCGCAAGTGTTTCCTGCATCTACGGCCTGGGCAGCCCGGAGGATTACAGTGAGTTGCTGGTGAAGATCGATCGAGGGGCAACGGTAGACAGGGATGACCTGCTGCAGAGACTGGTCCTGATCCAGTACCGAAGGAGTGACATGGAGCTGCTTCGCGGCACCTTCCGGGTACGCGGAGATGTCGTCGAAATTTTTCCTGCCTACGAGCAGACCGCCTACCGGATCGAGCTTTTCGGTGACGAGGTTGAAAGCCTGGTCGAGATTGATCCCCTGACCGGTGAGATCCTGGAAGATTTCGACCGGGTTACCGTATACCCCGCCAAGCACTTCGTTATCGGGGAGGAGAAAATCCAGGCTGCCGTTTCGGGCATCCGGGAAGAGCTGGAGGAGAGGCTGGCGCAGCTGGAGTCGCAGGACAAGCTGCTGGAGGCTCAGCGCCTTGGTTCCCGAACACGCTATGACTGCGAATTGCTGATGGAGATCGGGTACTGCCCGGGGATCGAAAACTATTCGCGTCATTTTACCGGCCTGCCCCCGGGCCAGCGTCCGCACAACCTGATTGATTATTTCCCCGAAGGGTTTCTCACCATCATCGATGAATCGCACGTGACGATTCCCCAGGTCGGTGGCATGTACAATGGGGATCGCGCTCGCAAGGAGACCCTGGTAAAACACGGCTTCCGGCTTCCATCGGCGCTCGACAACCGGCCGATGCGATTCGATGAATGGGAGGAGAAGACAGAGCAGGTCATCTTCATCACGGCAACCCCGGCTGATTATGAGCTGGATCGCTGTCGAGGCGAGGTGGTGGAGCTGATCAATCGTCCGACCGGCCTGCTCGATCCCGTTATCGAGGTGAAACCCGCCGTCGGCCAGGTTCCTGACCTGACCGAGGAGATCAGGGAAAACATCAAGGCCGGTAACAGGACCCTGGTGACGACACTTACCAAGCGCATGTCGGAGGATCTTCATGAGCACTACCAGGAGATTGGAATCAAGAGCCAGTATATTCACTCGGAGGTTCAGACCATCGAGCGGGTCGAGATACTCCAGGACCTGCGCCGGGGCATTTACGATGTAGTGGTAGGGGTCAACCTTCTGCGAGAAGGAATCGACCTGCCGGAGGTTTCCCTCGTGGGAATTCTCGATGCGGACAAGGAGGGGTTCCTTCGTTCCGAAACAGCCCTGGTGCAGACCATCGGCCGTGCGGCAAGGCACGAGGATGCGCGTGTCATTCTCTATGCTGACAGGGTGACAGGATCGATGCAGAGAGCGATGGACGAAACCGAAAGACGCCGGAAGCTGCAGGGGAAATTCAACCAGGAGAACGGTATCACGCCGCGGAGTATCAGGAAGGCGATCCTGCCGGGGATCGAAGAGGAAATCAGGACGCATAAGATCGTAAGGAAGGTCGTCGGCGATGATGAGGCCACATTTCAGAAGCGTGAAAATGTTCTCTTCCTGGAAAAGGAGATGCTGGAGGCCGCTGAAAAACTCGAGTTCGAGCGTGCAGCGGAGCTCCGTGACTCTATCGAAGCATTGAAGAAGGGGATCGCTGCCGGGGGGGGAATGACGACCTCCGGGCAGAAGAGCAGGAGTGGCAACCGGATCGCCAGGGAGGATCCGCGCTCTCAAGGCCAGTAGGCACTGCTCTCTGAGCCGTGTTACAATCGTATTCGGGGGTTTTTCGACTCTAACCGTGTCCCGGGCTCAAGGATTATCGACTTGAACGAATCGATGAAGGGCTACCTGGGGGGGATCCCCATCAGGCTTATCACGACTGTCATGGTCGCGATCATGATTCCCAGCATCCTTGTAACGGCCCTGGGACTGGTGACGGTTTTTCAGGCTGACACTTTCGTCAAGGACTTCGTGCGCGAAGGTTACCGCAAAGAGCTCGGGGATGTGAAGGTGGGGCTTGAACGCGAGTGGGGCGTGACCCTGGATTACTTTGAGTCTTTGCTCGGTGATGCGAATGAGCGAAGTGCGTACCTGGGGGCTGTCAGGGATGATCCGTATGTGCTCGAGGTATTCTACTCACATGCCGGGGAGCTCTTCCAAATAGCTGCGCCACCACCTTATCCGGAGCTGCTCTCCAACCGGGATGATCCCGTTTTACTCGAGGCGATTAAAATGGAGGGTGTTGAGGGCCGCAACCAGGATGCGTTGAAATTGTACCTTCCCCTTCTCGGGCATAAGGATCCTGCAGTGGTCCTGGCGGCATTACTCGGGGCTGCAAGGACAAGCCGCAACCTGGGTAACACCGAGGATTTCTTCCGTTACATGGATAACGCTATTGTCCGGTTCGGCAATACCGTTGATGGCAGCGGAATGGTTCGTAAATTCCCCCTGCTTTACCAGAAATTCAAAGCATTCGGGGAGAAGGAGCACTCGCGCGCTTCTGAAACAGCCGGGGTTCTCCTGCGAGCCATCGAGGAGGCCGGGCCCCTGTTATCCAGTGAGGTAGCGGCTGAATACAGGGAGGCTCTATCGGGCCTCAGCGAGGCAGCGGATGTGCCGGGGCAGGGTGCTGTCCCAGCAGCCGGGGGATCTCGCGGAGTCTTTGACCAGTCGCTGCTGGAGAGTCTGCAGAAAAAGGTGGCATCTTCTTTCGAGGCGGCGACTGCAGGCAACGTGGAGGGGGTGGTGAGCTACCTGGAAATTGCGCAGA
>JAYGDV010000199.1:0-3434 GCA_046582735.1 Planctomycetota bacterium | reverse complement strand
GGGAGCAGGGACCACCATCACCATAACTACTATCCCTACAGATCCTACCGGAGCCACTTCTCAGTCGGGTTCGGAGTGGGTTTTCCCTTCGGATATTACAGCAGGACCTATCACACCAGTCATTACCGCGGATTTTCTTCCTGGAGAAGCAGCTTCTGGGTTGGTTCCTACGACCCGTGGTACTACCAGCCGTGGTCTTACGATCCCTGGGGAACGTTCTACCCATCGTATTACAGCAGTGTCTACTTCCCCATCGCCAGGCACAATCGGTCCTATATCGGGATCGGGTTGGGTGTCGGGGCCCCTTACTACTGTCCGCATCATTATCTCAACCTGCACTATTGCGGTTGTGACCGCGTACACGTGGGGGAGAGAGCGCCGGAAGTTATACAGCTTCCTCCCGCAGTAATCGAACCCGCAGGCGATGGCGGTGGGGCGGAAGTTCCTCCCGCTCCTGTAGAGCCTCCTGTAGAACCCGTGGATGAAGGTGGAGAGACCGGCTCTGTTGAGGGACTTCGCCCCGCCCAGCTTAATTTCTGGCTCGGACTCGAGAGTCTCCGCCAGGGTAAGTACAACGATGCTGCGGAATCGCTCTACAACTCCCTGCTCGAAGATCCCGGCAACGGGGTCATCAAGGTCATCCTCTCGGAGTCACTTTTCGCAATCGGGGAATACCGCTACGCCGCGAGGTACCTGCGGGAAGCTCTCGGCGATTGGGAGGAATTCACCCGCTACCAGTGGAGCCCCGCGGCTCTCTACAGGAATGCTGAGGATTTCCCGGTCCGGCTGAAAGCTCTCGAGAAGGAAGCCACCGAGCACCCGGAAAACCTCGACCTGCAGCTGGTCCTCGGCTACGAGCGATTTGTGCATGGCGACCCGGATGGGGCAAAGGGTATTTTCGCGACCCTTGCAACCTCAGCACCTGATGAGCCGACTCGTAAGCTCTCCACCCGTTTCCTGGGCAGGATCGAAGCGCTTGCCGGCGGTGAAGCTATTGAGCCACCACCCGGGAATCCGACGGGACGCTTCCTCAAGAGCCTCTCACTGGAAGACCTGCGCGCGCTCAACATGCGCTGAGGAGTTTTACTCCTGCCCTGTTCAGCCCCGGCGTTCCGGGGCGATCAGATATGGGTAGCCTTACCCGTTACGTCCGCGGCGGCTTCCATCACCGCCTCCGACAGCGTGGGGTGGGCGTGGATGGCGAGGTGGAGGTCTTCAACCCCGAGCTCGGCTGATTTACCCAGGGCGAGCTCGGCGATGAGCTCGGTGGCTTCGGAGCCGATGATGTGGGCGCCGATGATTTCCCCGCTAGCCTGGTCGGCGATGATCTTCACGAATCCGTCAGTTTCTGCTGTGGCGACAGCCTTACCGCTGGCGGCAAAGGGGAACTTGCCGCAGTTGACCTCGAGTCCCTTTTCCTTCGCCTCTGCTTCGGTGAGACCAACGCTGGCGACCTGGGGCTGGCAGTAGACGCAGGACGGTACCAGGGTGTAGTCAATCGGCTCGATTTCCCGGTCGGCCATGTGGCGCAGCACGTGGACCCCCTCGAAGGAGGCCACGTGGGCCAGTGCCGGGGGACCGTTGACATCGCCGATTGCGTACACTCCGCGCACGGAAGTTTCACAGTGTCCATCGACGGCGACAAAGCCGTTTTCCAGCTCCAGCCCGAGCTCTTCGAGGCCGAGGTTCTCGGTGTTACCCAGGACCCCGACGGCCACCAGCACGGCATCTGTTTCCACCGTGGTTGACTGTTCCTCTTTTTCAAAGGTGGTTGAGACCCGGTCTCCGTTTCTGTCAACCGACAGCACCCGTGCGCCGGTATGAATATCGACTCCCTGGCGCTTGAAGGATTTCTCGAGGGTGCGGCTTACGTCTTCGTCACTTGAGGGCAGGACAGCCGGCAGGTATTCCAGCAGGGTCACCTTGCAGCCGAAGGAGGCGTAGAAATAGGCGAACTCAACGCCGATGGCGCCGGCGCCTATGATTGCCAGGGATTCGGGGCATTGGGGAAGCACCATGGCCTCCCGGCTGGTGATGACGCGTTCGTTGTCAATCTCGACCCCAGGTATGCTGCCGGCGCGGGCACCGGTGGCGATGATGCTGTGGGTTGTCTGGATCTCGATGGTTTCCCCCTCAGCGCTGCTGACTTCGATCCTGTTTGCCGAGAGGTAGCGTGCGCTGCCGGAGTGGACCGTGATCCGGTTTTTCTTCATCAGGAAGCCGATTCCTCCGGAGAGCTTCTCGGCTGCCCCACGGCTCCTTGAGATCACCTTCTGCCAGTCGACGGAGATCTCCCCGGTTTCAAAACCCCAATCGGAGGCCTTTTTCAGGAACTCGTAATGCTCAGCGCTCTTGAGCAGGGCCTTGGTGGGAATGCAGCCCCAGTTGAGGCAGACGCCGCCGAGCGCCTCGCGCTCGATAATGGCGACGCTTTTCCCTTCCTGGGCGGCACGAATGGCTGCAACGTAACCGCCGGGGCCGGCGCCGATTACCGTGACATCGTAAGAGTGGGATTCCATCTTCAGGGTCTCAAGCGGTTGAAAATTGCCCGCGGATATACTTCAGCGCAGGAAGGCATAAAGATGGTCTGCAGGAGGCAAAGTTTCAATTGAAAAGCCTCGCGAGGGCGACGGGTCAGGGCAGTCCTGCAATTGAAGATTGAAACCAGGCTCGGTTTGAGCGTATACCTTCAGTCGTCCCTGACAGCCCATCGAAGAGACCAGAGCGAATGAACATCCTGAAACTGAGCACACACTGGCTGGTTCTTGTCGCCCTCCTGATCGGCATCGTGGCCGGGCTGCTCATCCAGCGGGCGGATCCGCAGCCGCGCATACCGATCGAAATTATCGAGGTCTTCGGCACCGCCCAGGTCCGTGACTCCGGCGGTGTCAAGGGAGTGCAGCAGGACGACAAGGTACTGCAGGTGGATGGGGAGGATGTTGGCGAAGACGCCCAGGGCCTGAAAGGATTCAAGGGCTGGCAGGAAAAGCTGGCTGCGAGCTCACCCGGCCGGGCGCTCATGATCACCTTCCAGCGTGCAGACCAGTCTTCCTATTCAGTCTCGGTGAAGGTTGAGATGTCGCCGGACTCGCCCAGGGCCCGCTGGATTGCACCCTTTGACTTCATCGCCAACCTGTTCATGAAGCTGCTGAAGATGCTCATCGTGCCGCTCATTCTCACCTCGATCATCTCAGGCGTCGTGAGCGTCGGAGATCCATCTGCCCTGGGGAGAATAGGCCTCAAGACCATGGGCTATTATTTCATGACGAGCCTGCTGGCCATTGTCGTCGGACTGGCAATCGTCAATGTTTTCAAGCCCGGGGAGGGAGCGGAGCTGAACCTCAGCTCCGCTGTCACGCAGAGGGATGTCGGCGAGGCCAATGCCTCCGATATCATTCTCGACATGGTTCCTGATAATGTATTCGGCTCCCTGT
>JAYGDV010000149.1:0-2667 GCA_046582735.1 Planctomycetota bacterium | reverse complement strand
CCAGGCAGCTCTTCTTCTCCTGGATTGAATGGTCGAGACGATCTGCGAAATTCTGCAAAACCTGTTACTCAAATGAGGCTGAAACAAAACTGATCATTTCGCCGAGCTTCCGGAAGGCTTCCATTTTTCCCGTGAAGGTGGATTTTTTCCACGCCATTTCCGGATCCGGCTGATCTTTGCCCGAATCGACCTGATAGTCCAGCGTGGATCCCTGACGGAGTCGTTACCATTATCGGAGCTGTCTTCCTTCTCCTGCGAATTCAATAGCTCCTTATACCGAATCGCAGCCTTGGGATATTCATTTTCCGCCAGCCTGAACACCTTGAGAGCCTCACGAAAGAAGCTTGAGTGATAGAAACTCTGGGCCACCTGGTAATAGCCCTCAAAGGCGCCGAGAGAATACATATGGGAATAGATGGTCTTCAGCCCACCGGGGTAGGCCTGGCGAATGAACTCGTCATTCCTGTGAAGATAGAGTGACCGGATCACAATCGGCATAGAACGCACCGTCGGCAGGATTTTCTCCATCCGGCCCCTCCCCTTGCCGAACAGGTAGCGGATCTGTGCCAGCTTCTTAGGTATCGTGATATGGGCATCATCGAGAATAAACCTCAACTCAACTTCATCAGAATCGCGCTCATATTGGGGAGCATAGGTCTTCACCGTGTAATGCTCCTCTTTGAGAATTGAGATCTCATGGAAGATATCAGACACGTAACGATCCAGCGGATCGGTGTGGTCGTCTGTCCTGAATACCAGGTGGCAGAGATTCTTCAATTCCTGGATATACCCATCGCGCAGCAATTCCAGATTCTTGAATTCCAGCAATCCAGCCAGTTCTTCTGGATTCAAACGCAGAGACTCCCGGTCGAGGCCACTCCTCTTGGAATAAGCCACAACCTTCTTATCATACCTTTCGTATTCCCGGCGGAAATGCACCAGGGCAAGGTAGAAATACCGGATGATCGACCAGGTTCGGTGAGCCTGGACCTGGAGGTTGTTTTGATTGCTCATACTGTAAAAACCCGCATTTTCAGGCGTTTTTAACGCCACAAACAGAATTACCGGCCCCGGTGAAGCTCCAACTGCTTCATTTTAAGAATCCCAGGGCTGATCGAAGCGACATGTTAAGAGTCCTCCCCACTGCAGTCAACTGAAAGGCTCATAACGCTCATCTGAAAATCAATACTGCAGAAAAATGATCCTCAGGTCGATTGTTAATATTCAGTCGCTTGATTTGGGTCATCAACGGCTATCTCGCTAAGTGGTCTGAACCCTCTTTTTCTACATGTTTACGCCGGAGAAGTTGGCTGTCAACGGATCCTCAAAGGCAGTTTTTGCCGTGAATTTTGGTGTATCAACAGGTTTCAAATCGATTCCCGTAGGTTGATAGGTATGAATACTCATAACACACGTCGTAAGGTCAGTCTCAGTCTCTGCGCAATTTTACTCGGCTTCTGTATGGTCTCCTGCCGGGAGGCTCTCAAGCCACGGATCACTGTAGTGGACCACTCCCCCCAGGAAGAAGGGAAAAACGTCCAGCCGGATACTGCACTCTCAGTATCCTTCTCCTACAGGATCAACATGAACAGCGTCCACCAGGACAGCTTTTCGGTCATCGGAGAGTTCAGCGGAACCATGCTGGGTTCCTTCGCTCAGGATGAAACGGGCCGAACGGTCACCTTCTCACCTGGAAAGGAATTCGAGCCCGGTGAGCAGGTAACGGTCCGGCTTTCCTCCAGCATCCGGTCAACCGCCGGCACCTCGCTCGAGGCGTTCTCTTTCGGTTTCACGATTGATCCGATCCCCACGGAACCTGAACCCGTGGACCCGGAACCCCAGCCCCCTGTCGATGAGACACCGGAAGATCTCTATGTCACCAACATCAATCCTGCTCCTTTCTCCGCGGGCGTACTCCCCCTGCAGGAAATCGAGGTCTCTTTCTCGGACTTCCTGAATCCCTTTACGGCTACGAGGGAAACCGTCCAGGTTTACGGCGAGGTCAGCGGCAGGATCCCTGTCAACGTCCAGAGCCTCACCCAGACGGGGCAGAGTCTGATGGTATTCCCCCAGAGCCCCTATGCACCTGGGGAAAAAGTGACCGTCAGCCTTCTTGATGGAATCAGCAGCGCTGCCGGCGGGGTATTCCCCGGCTACAGCTTCAGCTTCCGTGCAACCTCCTATGAGCCCACCGAGAACGGCAGAAGGCCTGTCACCTTCCAGGCGACCGGCAATCTCACCCAGATGCTGACCATCGATCTCGATCGCAATGGCTCTCCCGAAAACGTTTACACCACCGAAGATGGCAGCCGGATCGAGGTTGTCAGCTACCGAGGTGAGGGCGTATTCGAGTCCATGCTGAGCTTTAATACCGACCAGGTCATCCTGTCCATTGCGGCCTCGGATGTCGATATGGACGGCGATCTTGACCTCCTGCTCGGACGCGCAGACAGCATCCTTACGGTACGTAATACAGGCGAAAACGAGGGCCAGTTCCTCTTTGAAATCGGCTCCGAGATCTATACCCGCTCAGCCGTGCGCGGAATCACCGTGGCCGACCTCGACCACAGGGCCCCCGGTGATATGATTCTCAATACCGACTCAGGCCTCAGGGTCATTCTCGAAGGTCCCGGCAGCACACGAACTCTTTATATCGGAGACTCGCTT
>JAYGDV010000071.1:0-4242 GCA_046582735.1 Planctomycetota bacterium | reverse complement strand
TGTAGGGGCGGCCGGTTACACCGCTGCGAGGGAAGAAGCCACTATCCCGCCAGGGTCGGCGCCAGGGGAGTATTTTCCCATGAGCATTCTTCAGGGCTTCCAGAATCGTGTTCGTTACTTCCGCATAAATATCTTTCTTAGCCATTGTTAAATCTTCCTCCCTTGCCTTTGTTACGATTTTCATTCAGCCAGCGCATGCTTATGTGCTGCATTCGCTCCACGAACTCCGAGAAGTCGCGCTCGAGCACGCCCTGCAGGGTGTGGGCGAGCACGGCAACCTGGTGCGCCTTTTTGCCGCTAAATTCACAAACCGGCGCCTCGGTGAGCATCACCACTTCATCCGGTGACTCCACAACGACCTGGATTGTGATCTGAGCTGCGTTTCTCAGCTTTCTCGCCATCCTGGTTGTCCTTTCCCCCAAAAAAAAGTGAGGTTCTGTTCCGACCTTATTTCCGCCAGCCGGGGTGTTTTTACACCCCCCGGTGCATGGGGCATGCCCTACCCAAAATCATTAGATACCTACAATAGTACCAAAAAGCTTTAAAAGCAAACTATAAAGCTGTAAAAAATATACTCCCTTTTGGGCAAAGGGGCCCAGTTTGGGGCGGGACCTGGAATCGATCGTGAAACAGGGGCCAGTGTTCTTGCAGACTGTAGATGCCTATTCCATTTGATCTTAGGTCACTTGGTGGGGGGGTGAGCCGGGGATGAATGGCCCAGGTAGGCTATATTTCATTAGCAGCAATGCAGAAACATCCCCCCTCCGGATGCAAAATATAGCCAGAGGCAGCCCCTTTTCTACTGCCACCGTTGTTAACGGAACGGTTAGACAGATCAGCTACATCTCAGGGCCTCTATCTCGACATCCCCCCCCAATCGCCATTGTTAGTTCTGCTCTGCCTGAAATACGTGTTGAGTGGGCGTATTGGCACAGAGCTGGATTGCCACCTGGTCTCTTTCCCCGTGGCCTGCTCTGCTCCAAGACGATAAGATGCACGGGTCAATGGAACGCCTCAGAGGAAGACTTCTTTGAAATCTTCTGCGCTCAGAACCAATCGGCGGGATTTCTTCAGGCTCGGGGGCCTGGCGGTGGGGGCTGTTTCACCCCTGGGGCTCTCGCTGTCACAGGTGCTGGCGAACGAGGCGGCCAGCGGCGGCTCGAAGCGTATCAACGTGATCTTCATGTTCCTGCAGGGCGGCGCCAGCCATATCGACATGTACGACATGAAGCCGGACGCTCCGCGGGAGATCCGCGGCAAGTACAGTCCTGCTTCGACCAATGTTCCCGGCCTGCAGCTCAGTGACCAGCTGCCGAAGCTCTGCCGTTGTGCCGACAAGTTTTCCCTCATCCGCTCGATGCACGCCTACAGCTCCAAGCACGGCGAGGGAGATGTGGACATCATGTGCGGCAGCCCGCGTGACAAGAACCTGCAGGCGCCGGGTATCGGTGCGGTGCTCAGCCTGCAGCAGAAGCAGCAGGCGCTGGTGCCGCCCTTCGTGCATCTCGGCGACATGAAACACCCGGCCCACAGCGCCCCCGGCTACGGCGGCTACCTCGGCCACAACTACGATCCCTTTCTCATCGAGGATGATCCGAACTCGTCGGCCTTCGCGGTGAAGACCTTTGATACGGCTGATGATGTCGACCCTGCCCGGCTTAACGGCCGCCGCAACCTGTTGCGGTCACTCGACCGCTGGCAGGCTGCGCGGGAGCGGCAGCTCGAGTTTGCCCGCGAGCACGACACCTTCACCGAGCAGGCCCTCAGCCTGTCGACCTCCAACAAGGCAAAGGATGCCTTCGATCTGTCAAAAGAGCCTGCAACCCTCCGCGATGCCTACGGCCGCAACAGGGTGGGGCAGGGTATGCTCCTGGCGCGCCGCCTGGTCGAGGCCGGGGTTCGCTTCGTCACCATCCTCGGCTACGTCGACACCGGAATCTACGCCTGGGACCATCACTGGGGCATCTTTCCCCACCTCGACAAGCAGCTGCCGATCTACGACAACAGCTACTCGGCGCTCCTGAATGACCTCGACGACCGCGGCCTGCTCGACACCACCCTGGTGATTACCGCCGGTGAGTTCGGGCGAACGCCCGGCTTCAACAAGGACAAGCGCGGCCCCGGGCGCGACCACTGGAACCGTTGCTTCAGCCTGACCATGGGAGGCGGCGGCGTCCAGACCGGGCGGGTGATCGGCGCCAGCGACAAGCACGGAGCTGTTCCCGCTGACCGCCCGGTATCGGTTGCGGATTTCGCTGCAACGGTCTATCACGCCCTCGGCCTTGACCCGAAGGCTGAATACCTCGCCCAGGGGCGTCCGATGACGGTGCTTCCTGATGGGGCCGTCGTCAAGGAGCTGTTCTAGTCTCGCCGGTAGCGGCCGGTCAGCACCGCCGAGTCGAGGACATGTCCCTCCATCGCATCCTCGAGATCTTCGAGATCGCCCCTGTCGGAGAGGTTGAGAGTCTCCACATCGAGGGCGTAGAGGGTGAATACGTAGCGATGGAAGCCGCTGCCGCGTCCGGGGCAGGGCCCGCCATAGCCGTTTCGCCGCCAGCTGTTGCGGCCGTCGACCGGGGGAGCCTCGTCCTCACCGAGTGCTGTGGCATCGGCGGGGATGTCCCAGGAGACCCAGTGGATCCAGGGCCGGTTGCTGGAATCGATGTCGATGCAGGTCAGGGCGAAGCTGCGTGTTCCTCCGGGGGGAGTGGCCCACTCGAAAGGAGGGGAGACATCGTCGCTCTCGCAGGTATTGCGGGGGGGGATGATGCTGCCGTCCTCGAAAACCGGGCTCGTGAGGGTAAACTCCTGCGCCTGGGCGCCGCAGGCCTCGAGATCTTCGGGGCCCATCGCCACCGGCTCCGGTCCGCCGCGGAAGAGGTAGGTGAGAAGAAAGATCGCGTCTGTGAGCTCGAGCCGGCCGTTGTCATCGACGTCACCGGCTTCATTGCAGCTCGGCGCGGCGCCCCCGGCAAAGAGATAGAGGAGCAGGGAGATCGCATCGCTGATGTCGAGCCAGGTGTCGGAGTTGAAATCCCCGCGCTGGCTGGGGACCTGCGTGGCAAATGAGTAATCGAAGGGAACCATGAGATTGGCAGGATCCGCTGTATCCGCGGCCTCTATATGGACCAGCACCTCGGGGCCGCTGCCCTCGGGCAGGTCGGCCTCGACGAGCAGGTTGCGTGACAACCCGCGAATTCGAACAGGCACTTCCTGTCCGTCGATGAGGACCCGCAGGCTGGAGCGGTCGATCCCGGAGGATCGGTCAACGATGCGAAAGGAGACGGTCGGTGTACCGGCCACGTCCTCGGCTCCTGGCGGGGGGGAATGCTGCAGGGTCACGGGAGCTGACAGGTCGGGCCCCGCGGCCAGGCGAACGCGTTCGAAGTAGCCGCTTCCGTCGTTGCCGATCGATGCGATGACGAGGTCATCGGCCGTGTCGGTGATGACCTGCGATGCCAGGGGCGCTCCCATGTCAACACCGGGCAGTGTTATGAGATCCCTCGGGGGGCCGAAAGGTTCTCCAGCGCCTGCCGCCGTTCGAATCGAGATGGAGCGTTTGTCCGCCCCGGTGGCGGTGCAGGCCAGGTAGAGCTCTCCTGTTGCAGAATCGGCGCAAAGGACCGCGCCGGGCGCATAAGCCAGTTCTTCGGTCATTTCCCAGTCACCGTTTTCTTCACGCGTCCAGACGGTCGTTTCATCCCCGGTTGAGACCAGGACGACAAGCCGGTCCCCGACGACAACGGCCGAGAGCGCCTCGACGCCCGCCCCTGCAAAGCGCGAGGGCCCGGTCCAGGATCTCGCGGAGGCGTCATCGGCATGAAAGCAGGCGAAGGCGCTGAGGCCGTCCGCCGCCAACAGCACAGTCCGGCCGCCGAGGTGGGTGAGGTGGGGGGTGATCTCAGTCGGTTCGAGTCTCCTTCCCTCTTCCAGCCAGGCCGAAAAGTCATCGACGGGTCCGCCGTTGACCAGCAGCCAGCGGCCGTCGGACCAGGCGACCCAGGCGTTGCCGGCCGGGTCGACCGACAGGCCTGCCAGCACGGAACCATCGAGGTCGAGCTCCGTTCTCCCTGTCTCCTCGTAGCTCCTGGAAGAGGCCTGGTAGTCGAGACGCCAGACCGTGGCCTGCTCTCCGGCTGCCAGGGCGATGATGCCGCCCTGGGTCTTCGCGGCGGCGACGGCCGGGATTGTCACCCCGGGATCGATAACACTCCTGTGGGCGAAGGTCCCATCCTCCAGCCG
>JAYGDV010000138.1:0-5982 GCA_046582735.1 Planctomycetota bacterium | reverse complement strand
TTCGAGCAGACGCTCGCCGACACCCTGGTCTGGATGTGGCGCGGGTACGAACCTGACTGATTACGGTCAATCGCCCCGGTTGATCCTGCTAATCTCCCCCTCTTACCGGAGGCGGTAATACCCAAGCCGTTTCCTGACCTGCCAGCGTCGCCAGAGGTTAAGCGGCTTTGACTTGAGCGGCGGCAACTCGCCGGCCACCAGGCGGTCTGTCGCTTCGAGAACACGCTCAGAAGCTCGACCATCGACAGCCGGATGCATTTCAGCTATGAGCTTCCCCGCTGCATTCACAAGGTCCTCCGGACGTTGAAGCGCAGCGCTCACAGCCGCTTCAAGATCCTCCGGCTCACTTACATCGATAAGATGCTCTCCTGGCCAATCCGTCCGGAAGGTCACCACAGGCAGATCGGCAAGAGTATCGATGACTCGCTGACGCGTCTCATTCTGGACCCCTTCCGTCCAGTCATCTCCGTGAACAACAAAATCAGGGCGGAACTTCCGCAGATTATCCACGTAATCGAGTGTCTCCTGGGTCACCACCTCGTCAACTCCCTTGATGTGTTCAACCAGAGTCTTCCTCTGATCAAAAGAAAAGAAAGGCTGGCGCTTATAGCTGGAGATGGCCTCATCGGTAAGCAACCCGACTACCACCCTGCCAAGCTCCTTGGCGGTATTGATAATATTCAGATGACCGGGATGGACGACATCCGCACACATGCCAACGTAGACTGTCTTCATTGTTCAAATACCCGGGTCACGAAGCCTCTCTTTTCCTGATAGCCGCATCCTCGCCAGGAACAACCTCAAGGCCTAGTGAAAACTTCACTCCCTGAATACGCCATTACAGAAATATTGAAACCTTCACCGGTTACAACTGCTGTTGATTTCGTACCTGACGAAGGCGGAAAATCTCTATCTTCCTCTTCATGCCGGAGAAGATCCTAAACCGGGACCTATTTGCCACAGGCAATTAGCTACAGACAACTCCTCGCAGCATCAATTGGCTATATTGCTCACTTTTGAGCGGTACTCAGAAATTCTCCGCGAAGCTTTTCCAGACTTAACTCTTCCAGAAAATCCCGGGAGGTTCTCCTGCTGTTTAACTCAAATCCGGGGGGGAAGGATCCAGGGAACTCGCCTTGAACAGGCACGTGGAAGACCGGGAAATATTGAGGAATACACTAAACAGTTGCAGTATCAAATAGGACCAACATAAAATTCGACCCAACCTCCTTAGCGCCTCCTGCTTTTTCACTACTACCCTGGGCATTGAACAGCGATTTCAGCCACTTCCCTCAACTGAGCAGCCTGGAAAGCTGAAACACCCGTCCTGAAAAGATGGTAGCCAGAGGAAAACAAGGGCGAGCAAACAAGATAACAGGATAACAGGATAAGATACACGGCATGAAGAAGGTACTACGCTCCCTTGGCCTCTACGGTCTCGACAAAAGACTGAAAAGCCTGTTTCGAATCACCAAGTCGAGAATGAGCTTTGCACCCTGGGGGAAAAAAACCGAGGACTGGATTCGCGCATCCATCGACGTTGTACGCTTTTCATCCATAGCCCTGGCTTTTAACCGAATTAAAAAAGAGCAGATCCCCGGGGAGATTGCGGAGATCGGTGTTTACAAGGGCAAAATCGCCCGGTTCATGAGGCATCTGTCCCCTGATCGGCGCATGCACCTCTTTGATACATTCGAGGGATTTTCGAAAAAAGATTTCGAAACACCCGAGGAGGGAAAGGACCGGCGCTTCAAGGATACGAATGCAGAGGCCGTGCATCGCAAGGTCCTGGAAGCCGGCAATCCGGGTGCAGAAATAGTGATGCACGTCGGGTTTTTCCCTGACACTGCAGTCCAACTCGACAAGGAAACCTTCTGCTTCATTTCACTGGATGTAGACAAATATGCGCCCACCCTGGCTGGACTGGAAGTGATGTTTCCCCGCCTTGAACCGGGAGGCTACATCTTTATCCACGATTACAATAGCGAGGAGTCAAACCGGGGAGTCTCGAGAGCTGTAGACGAATGGATCAAAGAAAGACCTGAATCGATTTTTGATATCCCCGATCAATCCGGGTCCATCGTCATCAGGAAACTGAAGGATTGAAACAGTCGAATAACATCCTCTTTGAGCAGGTTCACCGTAGAATGACTTTCGGATTCAAGTAACCGGGAAGTCAACTACACCGAAAATTAAAACGATGAAAAAGCAGGGGCTCCCTTTTATTCTCCTCACACTGACCCTGGTGGGGCTGGTTGCTTTTCGGGCAATGAGATACTTGGGAAGTCCGCCACCGCTACAGGAAACCCAGGTTTCAAACCGCCCCATCGAGGTAAAGGAGAACGATTACGTATCTTCAAAAACCTGCGAAGCCTGCCATCCCCACGAGCATGCCACCTGGCACAGCTCCTATCACAGGACCATGACCCAGGTTGCCACCCCTGAAACGGTTCTCGGCGAAAAAAGCATAGGTACCACAGGGCACTTTGATGGAACAGTCAGGACCTGCCTTGAAAAGGACTACCGCCTGGGAAGGGACGGAGACCAGCTCTGGGTCGAGCTCCCCTGGGACTGGGGAGTGAACTGGATCTCGCAGGCCCCGATCAAGATTACTCTATTCGAGGCTGCCGACACGGAAAATGGCGCCCCTGCCCTTGTCAGGGTTCTTGTCAACCAGGAGGCCGGGGGTAAAGGTTCCACGACATTGAAAAAGGCCGGCCGGTACTTTCTGAAGGTGGAAACGCAGGGGAAATGGGTCATCGATGTCAGGAGAGACGCCGATTACCTCGAACAACTTGCAGGATTGAGTCTCCGCGGTGAAGGAAACAGGGATACGAAAACCTTTGTCGTGAAGAACGAAGAACCGGATCGAAGAGATATTGTCATGACGACCGGCTCGCACCATATGCAGGCCTACTGGTACGCCACCGGCGACTACAGGAAGGTCGGCCTGCTGCCGCTGGTTTACCTGAACCTGGAAAACGACCAGGCGTGGGTTCCCGAATTCTCCACCTTCCTGCATGACCCCGACAACCTCCGTGCCTACAAGGCGGAGGGCCGGTGGAACCAGGCCTGCTACCAGTGCCACGCCACCGCTTCCCAGCCACGGCTCAACAGGACGGAGTTCGATATGGACTGGGAAATCAAGTGGAACTCCGAGGGCCCGTTCAAGCTCTCCCTCTTCAAGGCTGATGAGTCCGGCAAGGGCACTCTTGCCGGGATCCTCACTGACCAGGAGCAGGGAGGCGGGGGCTCCTCGAAACAGCAGAAGGCCGGAACCTACTACCTGGAGGTTGAGAGTGCGGGCAAATGGGCCATCGGTGCCAGGAGGCAGTCGGACTTCCTTGAAACGGTTGCAAGGGTCAACTTCAGGGGTGAGGGGGCGCAGAAGACAAGATCCTTCATCATGAAGGCCATCGACACGAAAGTGGCCGAGCTCGGTATCGCCTGCGAGGCCTGCCATGGGCCTGCCAGGGAGCACGTAAAGATCCACAGGGATCCAACCCTGCGCTACAAAAAACACCTTGGTGAAGGCCTGCCCGATACGACCATCCAAAACCCCGCCAGGATGGAGCCAAAGGAAGCCTCCCAGGTCTGCGGTCAATGCCACAGCGTCTGGTATGAAACCCTGGAGGAAGACAAGGCCAAGAAGGAATCCGGCTACACCTACCGCCCCGGAGATGACCTCTCCAAAACCAGGGAAGTCATCAACCGCGAGGACATGAACACCGAAACCATCAGGGACATCTCCAGGAGTGAACCAAACTACCTCCCCGACCGTTACTGGTCCGATGGAATGATCCGGATCGCAGGAAGAGAATACAGCGGGCTCATCGACAGCCCCTGCTATACCCACGGCGACGACAAAAAGACCATCACCTGCATGTCCTGCCATGCCATGCACAAGAAAAAGGGGAGCGCTGAATCCATCCGAAAATGGAAAGACGACCAGCTCGGCGAAGG
Source organism: Planctomycetota bacterium (assembly GCA_046582735.1). Taxonomy (GTDB): domain Bacteria; phylum Planctomycetota; class UBA8108; order UBA8108; family UBA8108; genus UBA8108. Next base: position 2,019 of record JAYGDV010000138.1, on the reverse strand, counting down.
CATGAGAGGCAACCAGGCCTGCCTCCAGTGCCACGAAGAGATCGGCGCGAAGCTCCGTGAACACACCCACCACCTTGCCGAATCTTCCGGCAGCGAATGCTACAACTGCCACATGCCCCATACGACCTATGGCCTGCTCAAGGGGATTCGCAGCCACACGATCAGCACCCCCTCCGTGCAGGAAAGCGTCGAGGTCGGCCGGCCCAATGCCTGCAATGCCTGCCACCTTGACCAGACCCTCCACTGGACAGCGGGCTACCTGCAGAAGTGGTACGGCATCGAACCGCCCGAGCTGAATGACGAACAGAAAGAGGTCGCTGCTTCCATCCTCTGGGCGCTCACCGGGGATGCCGGGCAGAGGGCCCTGATGGCCTGGGCCATGGGGTGGGAGCCTGCCCAGGAAGCCTCCGGAAAAGACTGGATGCTGCCCTTCCTGGTACCTCTTTTCGAAGGGGACCCTTACCATGCTGTCCGCTATATTGCCCAGCGCTCCATACGTTCTCTCAACCGCCAGTACAAGTATCTCGAATTTGAAAAAGCGAGCTTTATGAGCCTTGCTGTGAACCGGGAACAAATGAGAAAGAATGTGGTCGGGCTGTGGAAAAACCAGACAAGGGCCCCGGGGACAAAAAGAAAAGAGCTGTTGTTTGATAAAGATGGGAACCTGGATAAAACCCGCTGGGGACAGCTGGCCAACAGGAGAAACAACCAGCGAGTCAACCTGGAAGAATAACGCGGCAACTCGCCGCGGTTACCGGGGCAACCCGTAGAAAGAAGAATCTCTATGAGCAGAACCGGAATTACAGAAAAGAACCGGGCCGTTCACCGCCACCTCCGCCTCGGGTGGACCCTGCTGCTGATATTCCTGAGCCTCGGGATCATCCTCGAGACCCTGCATGCCTTCAAGGTCGACCTCTACATGAACACCGAGAACAAGACCCGGCGGCTCTTGTGGACCCTGGCTCATGCGCACGGAACTCTCCTTGCCATCATCCACCTGGTATTTGCAGCAACGCTCCGCATCCTGCCGCGCGAAAATCCGAAACTTCAATCTTCCGGATCCCGCTGCCTGACTGCAGCCAGTATATTGATGCCGGCCGGGTTTTTCCTCGGCGGAGTCAGCTTCTATGGTGGCGACCCGGGGCTGGGAACCATTCTCCTTCCCATCGGAGCGATCCTCCTGCTGATGGCGGTGCTGCGAACAACCCTCGCCATGAAGGACCTCGGCAAACCTGCCGACAACGAGGAAACAGGTAAGCCGGAAGCCTCAGGGTGAATCGATGAGAATGAAAGCCCTCTCCTTAATTATCCCCCTCTCTCTCTGCCTGCCGTCCCATGCGGGAGAGAAAGGAATCGTTCCTGCAGGTGCAAAACTTGAGCACCTGTTTACCCGCAGCGCTGCGATCAAGGGCGGCCTGACAGAAGGACCGGCCGTTGCCCCGGACGGCAGCATTTTTTTCTCGGATATTCCCATGGGCAAGGAGGGGGGAGCAGGGATGATCCTGCGTCACGACCCCCGCAGCGGAAAAACGAAAGTATTTAAATCCGACAGCGGCAAGTCCAACGGACTGATGTTTGATTCAGCCGGACGGCTGCTCGGTTGCCAGGGCTCCGGCTTCGGTAAACGCAGAGTCGTCGCCTGGGACATCAAAACAGGCGGAGAAACCGCCGTCGCCGGCAAGTTCGGAGGCAAGCGCTTCAACGCCCCGAATGACCTGGTCATCGATCGAAAAGGCCGAATCTACTTCAGCGACCCGAGATACGTGGGCCATGAAACCCGGGAGTTGGAGCATCGCGCTGTCTACCGGGTCGATACCGATGGAAAGGTCCACGAGATTACCCGGCAGGTCGAGAAGCCCAATGGACTCGCCTTGAGTCCTGAGCAGGGAACCCTCTACGTGGCCGACCACAACAACGGAACGGACAGGATTGATCCCACTCTTTCGCCGCCGAAACAGGGATCGATGAAGCTCTATGCCTTCGGTCTCGATGACAACCAGTCCCTTGTCATCGAGACCG
>JAYGDV010000118.1:0-1994 GCA_046582735.1 Planctomycetota bacterium | reverse complement strand
GGGCCAGGGGATTTTCCAGCGATCCCGGGCCTCTTCAAAGATCTTCTTCTCAGTGTCGAGGTTGACACCGAAAATCACGACCTTTCCGCGCAGCACCGGGTACTCTTTGATCGCCTGCTCGAGGGAAGAATCAGGGTTCCTCCCGAGGGTCTCGATAAAAGCCCCGTGATTTGCCGTATCTGACCTCCAGAAATGAACTAAGGTCACTTTTCCGGCCAGATTTGAGAGGTTTAATTTGGCTTTTTTCCCGGCTTTTTTAACAGTCACCTCGAAGGCCGGCATGGCCCGGCTGGCCTGTAAAGCCAGGTACCTCATCGTACTTTTAGCCCGCACAGACCAGGACGACCTGGGGAAAACACCTGTAAGCCGGGAAAAATGACGATGGGCTTTCTCGGTCTCGTCCCGCAGAAAACAATCCGCCGCCAGCAGGTAAAGGCCCCGGGCCTGGGCTTCCGGATCATCCCCGTTGACCGACATCAACGTCCAGTGCCGCACTGACCCTGCTCTATCTCCGCCAAGTAAAAGGACTTCCGCACACAGTACGCGAGCCTCAGATAGCTTTTTTGAGCCCTGGTTCGCCTTGATGAATCCCTCCAGCCGGGCTGCGACATCGCGATAGGACTGCTGAACTGAATCCCGATCCGGATATTGCTTCTGGAGCGTTCCGACCAGGAGTTCAAAGGCATCGGCGGGTGGTGCCGCACCATCTGCGCCATCAGCGGCTCCTGCCCCGCTCCGGAGTCCGATAATAAGCATGGCCAAATGACATAAAATAAGGCGCAGACCGAATATATGCCTAACGAGCGATGAGTGCTGACAGCCAAATGATATTGACATAAGGTCCTGCAAAGATAAAATTCTGACCTAGAAAGAGAATTCGTACGGAATTGCAATTTGACTCATTTTTGTACGACTTAAGTAGGATTTGCCTTTTCTCCTGGGCAGGAAGTTGCCGAAAAACTTCCGAAAGGAGTTATTCAGCGGGCTCTAGCGGAGCAAAAAGGTGGACCGCAGAGCGTAACTTGATCCGCCGCTTCATCATTTGAATCAAAACAGGTCCCATCGGCCCTGTTGTGGGATTTGAATAACTGAAGAACCAGAAAGAACATCAGATTAAGAAAAATCAAGGTTGTACACCACCACGTAAAATTAAGAGACAACTCCACCAACCACCAGTCTCTTAATTCCCTTGGTTTTTCTTTCTTATTCAACCCGGCGCCTTGCCGGGTTTTTTTCATCGATAGCCTCCTGCCAGGACAGGAAGATCCACCCTCGAGGGGTCTTCCCCGAACCCGGCCTGTTTTTCCTTTCAATCCCCCTTCGAGGTAACGGGAAACTCACGGCTCCCCTGTAATCGTGCTGAGATGGGCTGCCAGTTTTTCAAGAAGCCCCGGGAAATTGGAATCCAGCAGAAACGGCGCATCAAAGCTGTCGACCCGGCCGTAATGAAACCCCTTCTCGCCGGCAATCGTCTGGCTGGACCCGATGGTAATGGTCCGGAACCCCTTGTGTTCCCCATCCTCGACAAAGGTCCTCAGTTGAAGCCGCAGATGAAAATCATGGGTGCCGATTCCCAGCGCCTCGTAGGATTCCTTTTCCAGTCCCGGCGCAAAACCAACCACCCTGAAGCGGCCACGCTGCAACGCCAGGATGACCTTGTTGACGATTGCATCGTCGAGCTTCTTCCCCGCCAGGACATCCTGGTCTCCGCCGAAGGACCAGGTGCCTGCCAGGAAGGCCAGGACCCACTTTGTTTTTCCTCGCGAGACAACCACCTCGGCGACATTTCCCGGATCCAGCTGCGAGATGGCTCTTTCCCGGAAAACCTCGGCCCCGATCTCGGCCCTGCCGGGCCACTTCGAATAGATGAGAAACCTGCTGCTGCCGCCGGATCGTTCCACCACGAAGGCGTTGAATTTTTCATCCAGTGGGTCCTTTGAGCGGTAGAGGATGCGAAGAGTATGGGACTCTCCCGCTTCCGTCTTTACTGTGAT
>JAYGDV010000063.1:0-2258 GCA_046582735.1 Planctomycetota bacterium | reverse complement strand
CTTCATACCGAGCGAGATCTCCTGCTTCTCCTTCTTGATCTCGAGGACAACCACCTCGGCCTCATCTCCGATCGACACCATCTGGTTGGGATGGTTAATGCGCTTGGTCCAGGACATCTCGGAAATATGAACAAGTCCCTCGACTCCGGGCTCGAGCTGGATAAAGGCTCCATAAGAAAGCACATTGACCACTCGCCCCTCTACCCGGCTACCGACAGGATATTTCTCTTCGATATTGGACCACGGGCTCTCTTCCTTCTGCTTGAGCCCGAGAGAGATACGCTCTTTTTCCTTATCCACCTTGAGGATCTTCACCTCGATATCCTCATCGATCTTTACGAGATCGCTCGGGTGGCTGATTCTTCCCCAGCTCATATCGGTGATATGGAGCAACCCATCGAGTCCGCCGAGATCGACAAAAGCGCCGAACTCGGTGATGTTCTTGACCACACCCTTACGGATCTGCCCAAGCTCGATGCCCTCGAGTAATTCCTTCTTCTGGGATTCACGCTGCTCCTCGATAAGCCGGCGACGGGAAACAACGATGTTCATGCGAGCTTCATCGATCTTGATGATCTTGCAGCGCATCTCCTGGCCGATGTATTCGGAGATATCCCCGGTCCGGCGAATTCCAATTTGCGAAGCAGGCAGGAATACAGGCACCCCGATGTCTATAAGGAGCCCACCCTTGATCTTGCGAGTAACCTTGCCGGTGATCTCATCGCCCTCATTATGGGTGGCAACAACACGTTCCCAACCACGCTGGCGGTCAGCCTTGCGCTTGGAAAGCGCTACCAGCCCCTCTTCATCTTCAACTGATTCCAGGAGAACTTCGACTTCATCCCCGATACTCAACTCTGAAGCATTATCGAATTGATCGAGAGGAACAGCCCCTTCGGATTTATATCCAACATCGATAATCGCCGAATCAGCGATGATGTTAACGATCTTGCCCTGGATGATCTTATCCTGCTCAAAACTGCAGACTGATTGATCGTAGGCTTCCACGACCTCAGCGTCCTCAAGGCCCTTCATGGCAGCCAGGACCTGGGCTTCTAATTCTTCTTCAGAGAGATCAAACTGTTTGACTATGGGGTTTACCGGCATGAATTAAAACGAACCTGGACATTTACCCTGCAATTCCCGAAAGCAAAAAATCAGGAATACAGGGGCTGGGGTTGAAGAAATGAAACAATGGAACGCAAACGGCCAATTTTCCCCGAATCCTGTTTAAAGACCACAGCAAAATGCCCCACTGGGTGGGTTTTCTGCGGTTTGTCCCCCCAGGTTCCGGAAAATACCCTCCTGCTGCCCATTTAGAGCAGAAAACAGGGGAAGATCACGTCGACCCGGTCTTTATTGTGTCCTCCCTGAGGCATTTTGCCGCAGGATTTTCAGCCAGACCATTTTTTATCCACTTCCCCACCGAGATAATCCACCGTCTGCTCAACAGTCCAGCCATCGCTGTTGACAATCAAGGCCCCCTCCGGAATCACCAGGGGAGAATCAGCCCGTTCCCGGTCCCGGCTGTCACGGGCCTCGATGGCCGTGAGGATTTCCTCATAGGTTGCCCCTGCGCCTGCTGAAGGTCCTTCACCGGACCGTCGCCTCGCTCTTTCCGCAGGGCTGGCATCGAGATAAAACTTCAGGGCCGCATCGGGAAAAACAACGCTCCCCATGTCCCGCCCCTCCGCTACGACCCCCGGGTCCCTGGAAAAGCTCCTCTGCAACTCAAGCAGGCCAAGACGATACTCGCCATCATCGGCAACCCGCCAGATATTCGAGGTCACCTCGCTGTCTTTGAGATTACCTGAAACCTCCCTGCTTCCGACAAAAACCAGGGTTCTCCCACTCTCTTTTTCATCAAGAGCCGGTTCATCCCTGAAGGAGATTTCAAGTCCCTCGACCAGCTCGATAACCTGTTCCCGCTGCCCGAACCATTCCTCGAGGGAACAATCCTTTGCGGCAGCCCGTTCAATCGCCAGGAATGTGACTGTCCTGTAGATAAAACCGGAGTTGAGACAGGGCAGTCCGAGCCTCCGGGCCAGAAGCCGGGCAACCGTACTCTTACCTGCCCCTGCGGGGCCATCGATTGTGACGATCATGCCAGTAAACCTTGAAACGGTTCTCACCCGAATCGATTACCGCGAAGCTTCATTTCGAAGCGCGACGATAACACCAGCAGAAACAGAGATCCAAGGAGATTCATCTCTCCCGCAGACAAGGGCTCAACTCTCCAATCTCCTGCGTGTTTTTTC
>JAYGDV010000496.1:0-1576 GCA_046582735.1 Planctomycetota bacterium | reverse complement strand
GCAGGGCCAACTCAGTATAAACTCCCCTTCCCGGGGTGCGACACTCTATACATCATGCAGACGGGAAAAGGCTAAATCAAGGCTATTGGGCAGGATCGGGGGCTCAGACCTCGATCCCCCAGCTTATGCACCCGTCAGCCTGCCGGGGTTAATCGAAGCAGGCTGGCGCGCATCCTTCAATCGGGATGCACTCAGTGCCGCCGGCCGGCTGGGGGCCTCCCTGGAACAGGTAGATGAGCAGGTGGATACCGTCCGCAAGGTCGATCCGGGTGTCCCCGTTGAGATCGAGCAGGACCGCGTTGCCCGGGTCGGAGACCGCGCCATCACCGCATGGCAGGCGGTTGGGGTTGCCAAGGAAGAGGTGCCCGAGCAGGCTGACCGCATCGCTCAGGTCGGTTCGCCCATCCTGGTTGGTGTCACCAGGTTTCTGCAGGCCTCCCGGTGCGGGTGGTTTGTCTCCGAAGCCGGGCGTTCCATCCATGATGGAGGATGCGCGCCAGCTTGCCGACGAATCCAATAATTCCGTCTCAACGGTAAGGTCAACCAGCTCGAGCGGGAATCCCTGTCCATCGGTTTGCGGGTCCCAGTCGTCGTTGTAGCTGAAACCGATGATGTTTTCTCCAAGAGCATCCTGCAGGGCCAACTCCTCCCCGCCGTTCGCAAGGTTACCTCTGTACTCCCCGGCTATGAGGATCCGGCCGACATTATAGCGTGTCGCGAAGGCCTCGATATCCTTGACGACAACGACGAACTCCCCTGGAGCAAGGTCAAGAACAGCGGAAGAGGTGAAGTCAAACTCAACTCCTTTGCTGAAGTGGACCCCGGTCAGGTCCAGGGCTTCTCCAGACGTGTTGACCAGCTCGATGAACTCCAGGTCCTGCTGGCTGACAGGGCTGTCTTCATCAGGGGGGCGCGGATTGTAATGGATTTCGCTGATTCGCAGGGCTGATACATCTGTGCCGAAAGATTTTTCGATGAGGTTGCTCCAGATTCCTCTGCGCAGGGTTCTCGCCTGGAGCTCGGAGCTTCTTGGCAGGTTGAAAGGTCCGGTGAACCGGGTAGCGGATGCGGCCACACGGTTCCCCTCGAGCCTGGGGTCACTTCCATCGAGGGTGTAATAGATGCTGCCTGCCGTGGTGGTTATGTTGATCTCCAGCCCGGCTCCACCGGGTGGGATTCTCCCGTTCGCTGGCGTGATCACCGGCGGTTCGGTGGTGCTGCGGGCGAGCCCGCGCTGCGCAAGCTGGCCGTAGACCAGACCGCTTCTCCTGGGAAAGTAGGTGCGGCGGAACCAGTTCAGCTCCGTGGCCCATTCCTGCCTGGTGTTGTAGGGGTCGTTCGCCCGTTTGTCATCGCCCCAGCGGGCCGTTTCGGCCGCCAGCGCCAGCTCGATGTGCTCGGCGAAGGCGTCCCATCTTGCCTGTGCCGCCTCTGCGGTAAGAACGCCGTCATCAAAGAAATGGCGTTGTACGCGGTCACGGAAGAGGGTCTTGTACTCCTCGTTATTCGTCAGGCGCTGGTGCAGGCGGCTGGGACGGTTCGCATTATTCAGGCCGGTGCGGTTTTCGTTCAGGTT
>JAYGDV010000336.1:0-3312 GCA_046582735.1 Planctomycetota bacterium | reverse complement strand
GCGGGCCTGTATGAAAATGGAGCCATCCACGCGGTTCGCATCCTGGCCATGTCGCGCACCACTGACCGCGACCGCGGAGATCACAGTGGCCGCGGATTTTTCAGCCATGCGATGGAGCGCCTGCGTATTCTCGGCGAGGTGCCGCTTCGAAAGTTCAGGGATGGGAAGCAACCCACCGACCCTGACGGCAATCCTGATACGAGCTTCCTCGCCAGGATTCCCGCCGACACGGCCTTTACCTTCCAGACCATCGACCGCGATGGCATGGTGCTGAACATGTCGCAGACCTGGCACCAGCTGCGCCCCGGGGAAATGCGGGCTGATTGCGGCGGCTGCCACGCGCACAGCCAGGAGCCCACCGACTTCGCCGCCACCGCTGCCGCCGGGGCGGATTACAAGGTCTGGGACCTGACGGAGACCACTCCGCTGGTTGAGTCCAGGGGGGCGGGAGCGGCCGGCCGTCAATGGGACAGCGATAACTCGACCGGCCTGCGGAAGGAAAAAAAGGCGACTGTCACGGTCGAGTATTTCCGCGACATCCGGCCGATCCTGGAGGCCCATTGCGTTGCCTGCCATACCAGGGATTGGCGGAAGCCGGCCGGCAACCTCGTCCTCGATGACGACGCCACCCTGGTCCAGGTCGACCGGCACGGAAAATTCCCAGCCACCTACGTCCGCCTGGCGCTGGATGAGAAGGCTAAGTTCGGTCACAAGCCCATTGGCTACAACTCCTGGGGCTACCCCAACGCCTCGCGCTACATCCGCAAGCTGCAGTCGCGCCGCAGTCTCCTGACATGGAAGCTCTTCGGCCGCCGCCTCGATGGGTTCAGCAATGAAGACCATCCCAGCGAGCCGGAGCCCGGGGTGGGTTACTTTACCCACAAGGGAGAGCGGGTTGAAACCGACTGGGCCCGGGCCCGCTATGACATCGATTATCTCGGTACCAGCATGCCGCCTCCCGCCGCGGTCGCCGGAACCTACAAGGGCCCCGGGGGCAGGACCATCAAGGTGCCTCCCCTCAGCGATGAATCAAGGCGCACGCTCGTGCGCTGGATTGACCTCGGTTGCCCGATCGACCGCGACCCGCAGTACGGCTGGTTTCTCGATGATGACCGCCCGGTGGTCACTCTCGCGGAGCCTGCCGCCGGCCACCTGGGTCAACTCGAGAGAGTGCGGATCGGACTGTCCGATCATGGCAGCGGCCTCGATCTTTCCAGCTTCAAGGTGGTGGCCAGTGTCGCTATGGATGGTCTCGCAGCAGGTGAGAACCTTGGGCCGGCATTTCGCCAGGCATCCCCCGGTGTATGGGTGCTGGAGTTGAAGAAGCCGCTGCCGCGGGCTGCAGGTATCCGTTTCGATGTGGCGGTCAGGGATCGCCAGGGCAACTGGACCCGGTTGGTGCGGCAGATCCGTTTACCAGGAGATCTGCGAACCGCTCACAAGTGACGTTCACTCATATCTGGATAGAAAACATAGGAGTAAAAACACCTTGGACCCGAAAGAACTTCATGTCATGCAGGCCCTCGAGAAGGCCGGGGCCACAGAGCATCTCAGTGACCGCGAAAAGCATCTCATCGGCCTCGCCGTGACGATTACTCGCGGTTGCTCCTACTGTACCGGCGGCCGTACGCAGAAGGCTCTTGCCGCGGGCATTCCACAGGAATCGCTTACCGCCGCCACCGACCTCGTTGCTGCGGTCAATGCCGGCGTGGCGGTACGCACGGTGCTGCTGGGCATCGAGGGTCAGAGTTGCGATGGTCCCGAATGTGCGCCCTGATTTCCCCCTTCTGCGATACACTGAAATATCGCAGTCAAGTTTTCATGTCTTTATCGACCACTTTGGAAGGAGTCGACCATGCCACGTGTTTCCAATTTGCTTGCCCTGTCTTTTCTTGCATTGTTCCTCTTGGGTGCCGTCGGACAGCCGGTCCTTGCTACGGATAAAGACGCCAAAAAGGCGAAGACCTCCAAGCCTGTGAAAAAAGAGGATCGCTCGAAGAAAAAGAAAACAAGGAGGGCTGCGCCCACTGATAAGCGGCTAAGCGACTACAACCGCAGGATCGCCGATGTAGAAAAGAGAGTGGAATCTGCCCGCAGGGGAGCCAAGGCCGCCGCTGAGAGCTACAAGGCCGCCTATGCGCGCAACCGCAAGGAATGGGCAGATCTCAAGACCAGGTACCAGGGCAGCGAAGCCGCCACGAAAAAAACCATCGACGGCCTCAGGCGCGAGCAGGATTCCCTCGAAAAGACGCGGGGAAAATACCAGGCCGAGCTGAAAGCTCGCCAGGACGCAGAGGCCAAGCGCGAGCGGGACGCGGCACGCGCGAAGGCCGCAGCCGATGCGAAGAGAGCCGCCGAAGAGAAGACCCGCAAGAGAGCTGCTGAGAAGGCTGCAGCAAGTGCGAAGGCCGCGGCCGAAGCGAAGAAGGCCACCGCAGAGAAGGCCCGTAAGAGAGCCGAGCGGGATGCTGCACGGAAGAAGGCGGGAGATAGCTCTAAGAAAAAATCCGTGAAACCAGCGCCGCGTAAGAAGGCCAGCTCGAGGGCGACGGCCCGTGCCAGCTCGAGCTCGAAGAAGGCCGTGGACCCCAAGAGGGCAGCCGCCGCCGCCGAAGCGAAAAAGAAGAGCGACGCCCGCAAGAAGGCTCAAGCCGCCGCCGCAGCTGAAGAGAAGAAGAAGCGGGATGCGCGTCGGGCCATCGAGGCCGCCGAAGCGAAAAAGAAGAGCGAAGCCCGCCGGGCCGCCGCTGCCGCTGAGGCAAAAAAGAAGGCTGACGCCCGCAAGAAGGCTCAAGCCGCCGCCGCAGTTGAAGAGAAGAAGAAGCGGGATGCGCGTAAGGCTGCCGCTGAAGCGAAGAAAAAAGATGACGCCGCAGCGGCCAAGAAGAAAAGCCCCCCCAAGTAATAGCCTGGATACAGGCGGGAGAAGTTTGCTCCCCGGGGAGTGTGTCGGTGTGAGCGCGAGCCTGTTACGGCTCGTGCTTGCAGATCCTTGCTCCCAGGCCTTTTTATTCCGGTTTCAGGAGGTTGCAGGATGAAGTTGTTCTTCTCGATCATCTGCCTCGCGTTGTCCTGGGCCGGGGGAATCTGCGCGGAAGGCCCGGTTCCTGTCGCGCCTGCTCAGTTCGATAAGCTCCATGCGATGTTCAAGACGCAGCGGGGGGAGTCACGGTTCTGGGAGCTTCCCTGGACGATCCAGCTGTCCAGGGCCCTGGAGAGAGGAGCGGCTGAGGGTAAACCGGTCCTGGTCTGGTGCGGAGCGGGCGGTGCGCCGGTGGGCGTGTGCTGAGCGGCCGGCTCGGCGGGCCGTGC
>JAYGDV010000311.1:0-4204 GCA_046582735.1 Planctomycetota bacterium | reverse complement strand
GCCAGCTTTGACCGGTGCATCGAACTCGACCCCGACTATATCGCCGCTTATTTCCACAAGGGCATGTACCTCGCCTCCCTTGGCGAGGTCGATCAGGCCCGCACAGAGCTTGAAACGGGAATTGAACGGGCCCGGGGCTGCGGAGATGAACACGCCCTGGGAGAAATGACCGAGTTCCTCGCTGCCCTCTAAGCGTGGACAGCAGCCTGAAATCAGTTAGAATCTCCAGCCCTGGAACTGCCCGCGGATTTCGAGTGCGAGGGTGGCGGAACTGGCAGACGCGCAGGATTTAGGATCCTGTCCCGAAAGGGGTGGGGGTTCAAGTCCCCCCTCTCGCACCATTTTTCCCCGGCCGTCCCGGACCCGGGCCTTCTGCCCGGCCAGGAGCGGGGTTTTTTTCTTCCGCTCCGGCTTTTCTGATAGGATACCCGGCCGCATGACCGGCGGGGCTTGGACACCACACCAGCCCTCGAGCTTTTGCTTCCTCCCTGCCGGTCCGGTTAAATTCCCCATCCCCTGGAACCAGGAACATGAAAAACAAGCTTCTGCCTGCCCTTCTTCTCTGCCTCGGATCCTTTTCCGCCTCCGTTGGCAGTGCTGCTGAAAAACGCATCTCTGCTCTCTTTCTCGGCGACAGGGGACATCATCAGCCTTTCGAACGGGCCGCACAGCTGATCCCTGTACTGGGCCCCCGGGGAATTGATATCGAGTACACCGGGCGGGTTGAAGACCTCAACTCTGAAAAGCTCTCCTCCTACGACTGCCTGATCATCTATGCCAACATCGGCAAGATCAGCCAGCAGCAGGAAAAGGCCCTGCTCGACTTTGTCGCCGGCGGCAAGGGATTTGTCCCACTGCACTGCGCCTCCTATTGTTTCCTCAACTCACCGAAGTATGTAGCACTGCTCGGTGCCCAGTTCAAACGCCATGGAACCGGGGTCGTCACCGTCAGCAACGTCCGGCCGAAGCATCCCATCATGAGGGGGTTCAAGGGTTTTGAGAGCTGGGATGAGACCTATGTCCACACCCACCACAATGAAAAAGACCGCATCCTGCTGGAGACCCGCAAGGAAGGTGATGGGCAGGAGCCCTGGACCTGGGTTCGAACCCATGGCAAGGGCAGGATCTTCTATACCGCCTGGGGCCACGACCAGCGCACCTGGGAAAACCCCGGATTCCACGAGCTCGTGGAGCGGGGAATACGCTGGAGCACGGGAAAAGAAGAGTTCCACATCTCACACAAACGCAAACCCCACCAGGGCCTCAAAGCATTCGAGTTCCAGAACGCCCGCCTGCCAAACTACCTGTCCAACAGGCGCTGGGGAACACTCGGCAAGGAGCTCAACCGGATGCAGAAGCCCGTCCCCGCGGCGCGCTCGCAGAAGCATATGGTCCTGCCCGACGGGTTCAAGGCAAAACTCTTCGCAGCCGAGCCCGACATCACCAAGCCGATCACCATGACCTGGGATGTCCGCGGCCGCCTGTGGATCAGCGAAACCACCGACTACCCCAACGAGATCAAGCCCGAGGGCAAGGGAGAAGATCGAATCAAGATCTGTGAAGACACCGATGGAGATGGACGGGCGGACAAATTCACCATCTTCGCCGACAAGCTGAGCATCCCCACGAGTCTCTGCTTCGCCGGTGGTGGGCTGCTTGTCCACCAGGCACCTCACACACTCTTCCTGAAGGATACAGATGGAGATGACAGAGCCGATGTGAGGAGGACGCTCTTCAGCGGGTGGTCCACCGGGGACACCCACGCCGGGCCGAGCAATATGCACTGGGGGTTCGACAACTGGATCTGGGGAATTGTCGGCTACTCGGGTTTCAACGGCCGTATAGGAAAAGAGCAGCACCGATTCTCCACCGGCTTCTACCGTTTCAGGCCGGATGGTTCAGAGGGAGAGTTCATCCGCAACACCAACAACAACTCATGGGGCGTTGGCTTCAACGAGGAGGGTGTCGTATTCGGCTCAACGGCCAACCGGAATCCGAGTGTCTACATGCCCATCGCCAACCGCTACTACGAGTCGGTGCGTGGCTGGTCATCCAGTCGTCTCGGCATGACCTCACAGACTGCCCGCTTCTACCCGATCACGCCTGATGTCAGGCAGGTAGACCACCATGAGAACTTCACCGCCGGCGCCGGGCACGCCCTCTATACCGCCCGCAGCTACCCCAGGCACTACTGGAACCGCGCCGCCTTCATCAATGGTCCCACCGGGCACCTCGTAGCCACCTTCCTTATCGAGAGCCGCGGCAGCGACTACCTGAGCCGAAACAGCTGGAACCTGCTGGCCAGTGACGACCAGTGGACGGCACCCATCATGTCGGAGGTCGGGCCCGATGGAATGGTCTGGATGATCGACTGGTACAACTACATCATTCAGCACAATCCCACGCCCAGGGGCTACAAGAACGGCAGGGGCAACGCCTACGTCACCCCCCTGCGAGACAAGGTACATGGGCGCATCTACCGGCTGGTCTACAACGGCAAGGATTCCTACAGGCCCCTCAATCTCCAGGGTGCAGATGCAGGGCAGCTTGTCGCCCAGCTTTCCAACGACAACCTGTTCTGGAGAAAAAACGCCCAGCGGCTGCTGGTGGAAAGAGGAAAAACCGATGTCGTCCCGGCTCTCTGCAAGCTGGCTGGCAACCGGAATATTGACGAGATCGGCCTCAACACCGCAGCCATCCACGCGCTCTGGACCCTGCATGGAATCGGAGCCATGGAGGGTTCGACACCCGCAGCCACAAAGGCCGCCCTTGACGCGCTTGCCCACCCATCGGCAGGGGTACGCCGCACGGCCCTCAAGGTGGCCCCCAGAACAGCCGGCACTGTCAGCGCCGTTGTCAGCGCCGGCAGCCTCAAGGACCCCGATGGCCAGGTTCGCCTGGCCGCCTTCCTGGCGCTTTCTGAGATGCCTCCATCGGCCGAGGCCGCCGAAGCTATCGCTGCTGCACTCGGCCTTCCGGCCAACTCCGCTGACCGCTGGATTCCCGACGCTGCAACCAGCGCCGCTGCACGCCACGATATCCACTTCCTCCAGGCGATCGTAAAAACCGCGGGAGGCGATAACAAGCGACTCGAAATCACCGAGCGAATTGCCGAGCACTATGCACGCGGCGCCCCCGTCGACAGCGCCGGGGCCCTCGTTCTTTCCTGCGCCGGAGCCTCGCGAGCCTTTGCCGATCCCATTATTCGCGGACTGGCAAAAGGCTGGCCACAGAACAAGGCGGTCAAGCTCGACAATACCCAGGAGGCCGCCCTGGCAAAGGTGCTGACCCGGGTCTCCGGACCGGTCAAGGGGCAGCTCCTCTCGCTGGCAGCCCGCTGGAAAACGAACGCGCTCGACACCCACATCGAGGAGGTGATCTCCGGCTATGTGAAGACCATGAAGTCACCGGGGGCCCCTGAAAAATCCCGCATCGAGGCTGCCGCCGAGCTGGTCTCCTTCCATGGAAGTGACGCCGGTATCGCCAGCGCGATTATCGGGGAGATCACCCCGACCAGCTCCCCCACCCTCGCCAGGGGACTCATCAAGGCGGTTTCCGGCAGCCAGGCGCCCGGAACAGGGAAATCCCTCCTGGAAAAGTATGATTCATTGACTCCCGGCACACGGCAGGAGGTTCTCAAGGTGGTCCTCAAGCGGACCGACTGGTCGCGAAGCCTGCTGGAAAGCTCCGGCAAGGGAAAAATTGACCTCTCCGCCCTCTCGCTCGACCAGAAACAGGGACTCGCGCGGCACCCTGACAAGAAAGTGGCGGAGCTTGCCAGGAAGCTGCTTACCAGTACAGGATCCCTTCCCAATCCCGATCGCCAGAAGGTGATCGAGGCCATGCTGGCTGTAACCCGCAAGGCCGGTAACCCGGCCAGTGGAAAGGAGCTCTTCAAGAAGTTCTGTTCCAAGTGCCATGTCCACAGCGGCGAAGGAACCAACATCGGCCCCGAGCTCACCGGCTCGGCGGTCCACCCCAAGGAGGAGCTGCTCATACACATCCTCGACCCCAACCGGAGCGTTGAGGGCAACTTCAGGCAGTACACCGTCGTTACCCGCAAGGGAAAGATTCTTACCGGGCTGCTGGCCTCGGAAAACCGCAACGCCCTTGAAATCTACGATGCCGAGGGCGCCAAGCATATCGTCCTGCGCGAAGACCTCAAGCGCCTGGACTCTTCCAGGCTCTCCCTCATGCCGGAGGG
>JAYGDV010000212.1:0-2905 GCA_046582735.1 Planctomycetota bacterium | reverse complement strand
TCACGGCGAGCCAACAAGGAGCTTCCTTTCACCTCCACCGAGGCCAACGAAATCATCGGGAAATACGTCCAGGAGAAAACGGGGTGGACGGTCCGGCTGAAAAAACCCCAGCTTCCCCTGTACCTCTTTTTCGTCAACAAGGACTGCTTCCTTGCCCTCGACAGGATCCGGGGACTGGGTGGCCTCCCCACCGGGACGACGGGAAAGGTCGCCTGCCTTCTCTCCGGCGGAATCGACTCCCCCGTATCGACAGCCCGAATCATGAAGAGAGGTGCAGATGCGGTATTCATTCACTTTCACAGCCATCCGCATACCACCCTGGCCAGCCAGGAAAAGGTGCGCAACCTTGCGGAGCAGATCATTCCACCGGGGCATCGGGTCAGGCTCTACATGGTCGCCTTTGCTCCGACACAGAACCGGATCATCACCGAATGCCCGGCCCGGCTCAGGGTCATTCTCTACCGGCGCTACATGGTGAGAGCGGCAGAAGCCATCGCCCACAAAGAAGGCGCGCACGCCCTGGTCACAGGAGACAGCCTGGGACAGGTTGCCAGCCAGACCCTTGAAAACCTCCAGACCATCAACAGCGTAGCCACCCTGCCGATTCTCAGGCCGCTGGTCGGCATGCACAAAGCGGAAATCATCCGGGACGCCCGGCAGCTCGGCAGCTTCGAGACCTCGATCGAACCCCACGATGACTGCTGCTCCTACCTGATGCCCCCCAAGCCGGCAACCAGGTCCACCTCGGAACAACTTGAGGCAGCTGAAAAAGCTCTCGATACCGAAAACGAAATTCGGGAGATGGTCGAAAATTCAACCGTGGAAATTATCCAGGGACACCTCGGCTGAAAGCACCCGCCATATCGAATCCCGCTGTGGAAGCGTCGCAGGAGTTTCTGTAAAACAACACTGTTGCTCACAACAGACCGAATATTGGAGTTTGGATCATGCCTGGAATCTGCGTATTGCTTGCCACGGGCTTCGAAGAGATTGAAGCCATTACCGTCATAGATGTTCTGCGCAGAGCTGAACTCGAGGTCGCCATCCTCGGAGTCGGCGGAAAAACAATCAGCGGGGCTCACGGCCTGCAGGTGGAAACAGACCAGTCACTTGAAGAGGGAATGAGCGTGAAATGGGACGCTGTCGTGCTGCCGGGCGGCCTGCCCGGGGCCACGAACCTGAGGGACAATCCACAGGTCCTCGAGCTGGTTCGCTCCACCCATTCGGCCGGCGGAAAGCTCGCGGCCATCTGCGCAGCTCCGATTGTGCTGGGCAGCGCAGGGGTATTACAAGGTCGCCGGGCTACCTGCTACCCGGGATTCGAAGACGGGCTTGAGGGTGCGGAATGCAGCCAGGAGCGGGTTGTCGTGGACGGCAACCTGACTACCAGCCGCGGTCCGGGAACCTCGCTGGACTTTGCCCTTGCGCTCGTGGCACAGCTGAAAGACCAGGAAACCGCAGACACCCTGCGCGAAGGAATGCTGGTCAACAGCTGAGTCCCACGCAGCCACTTACAGCGCACACCCGTTCCTTAACCTGCACCTGCAAGAACCCTTACAGAAACCTATCACCCGCCTCTTGCGGGAAGGCGCAGCAGGTTTCTGCCCCCTGGCTGGTACAATCGATGCAGGGCAGCCGCCCGGCGGCAGCCAGTCTGAAATAAACGGTCCGGCACAGGCCTGCGAAAGCGACCAGACGCTCACCCGCAGCCTTGCTGATGGGCCTTCTAATAACCGAGGTCATCATGCGAGCTCCCTCCCGGCTCTCTGCCCTCTTCCTCCTTCCGGCGATCCTGTGCTGCCTTGGCGGCTGCAGAGCAATTCCGTCCTACCCGCTGCAGGCTTCCTGGATCCAGAAAGACGCGGTTGTGGCTTCAATCCAGATTTCAAAGAAGCTCACCGCAGAGGAATACAGGCGAATCGCCTTGAATGAATCGATGAGGTTTTTCCTTTCGCCTTCTCCAACCATGCACCCGGTTTATGAGGTCTCCTGCGAATTTTTCCTTTCACCGAAGAACTCCGGCTCCGATGAACGCATCGCGAGGGTCCGGGTCTCAACCCCGATTGCCGGCTGTGAAGATGCAGGGCAACTGCGACTCTCACTCAGGTCCACGACCTATATTTACTGATTCCGAATGAACGCACCAGCCAGCTATCCAGCATCCACCTGCTCCCCACCCAGGGCTGCGGCCCTTGTGAAACTCGCAGCCATCATCTTTGTCTGCAGCCTGTGCTGCAGCTGCCGGCTGGCCTACAAGAACAGCCTCAGCCGCGACGGATTCGTCGTCTACTCCAACGACGGACCGGACTTCCTGGAGAAGACCGGATCACAGATCGAAAACATCTACACCTCCCTCGCGAACATTTTCGACATCCCAAGGCCCTTCCCCTGGACCACCAGAATTTTCCTGGAAGGTCAATCTGAAGACCTCCTGGACTATTCATACGCTCCAGACCTGCTCGGCTACTACATACCCTTCCTGCAGGTAATCCATATCGACACGCGGGCAACGACCACCAACCATTCCTCCGACCTTGACCAGGTGCTCCTGCACGAGATCTCCCATCATTTCCTTGTCAGCGAGCTGCCGGGCATTTCCGCTCGGTGCTGGTTGAACGAGGGACTGGCTGGAAACCTGGAGGTCGGGATCATAGGTAAAGACCGGGCTGAATTCCCCCTGCTGAACCCGATCCTGCTTTGTATAGCACGGCGGGAAATCACGGCGAACCCGGACACACACCTGCTTCCCGGATTGCTGAAAAGCGGGTGGAAAGATTTCCACAACGAGAATACCCGGGAAAGGAACTACGCGCTCTCCTGGGCTCTCGTCTATTTCCTCCTCACGGAAATACACCCGCCCGAGATGCTCCTTGGCAGGCGCATCAAGAGAATTCACAGCCTGAAA
>JAYGDV010000024.1:0-9476 GCA_046582735.1 Planctomycetota bacterium | reverse complement strand
GGGGCAAGAAGCGTCCTGTCAAACGGGATCCCTGTCTACGTGGTTGAAGACCCCAGCCTTCCCCTCGTGGACCTGCAGGTCCTCGTCCGGGTCGGGGCTTACCTCGAACCTGCCGGCAAGGAGGGTGTCGCAGGAGCCGTTGGCAGCCAGATGAGAAGTGCCGGCGTTGAGGGCCGCAGCCCGGAAGACTTCGATGAAGAGGTGGCCTTCCTTGCTGCTGAGATGAGCACCTCGATCGGTGACACCCAGGGGAGCGCCAGCTTCAACTGCCTCGCCAAGGATCTCGACCAGGTAATGGGAATGTTCTTTCTCATGCTGCAGAAGCCGGCCTTCGATGAAAAGCGGCTCGAGATCTACAGGAGCCAGGTGCTTCAGAACCTCGCACGCAGAAACGACTCGACAACATCCATCGAGAGCAGGGAGTGGACCCGGCTGCTGCGCGGCCCCGCCCACTTCACCAACGACAAGGTAACCAAGGCGGCCGTAGAGGGTATGACCCGGGCCGACCTCGTGGCCTTCCATGGCAAACATTTCCATCCCGGGAACTTCATCTTAGCGGTTTCAGGCGATGTGAAGCGCAAGCAGGTCCTCGGGCTGCTCGAAAAACATCTCGCCGGCTGGAAAGCCACCCCGGGTGAGCCGGGTAAGATCCCCGACCCGGGAGCTCCTGCGAAACCCGGAGTCTACATGGTGGACAAGCCGGACGTGAACCAGGGAAGAGTCGGGATCGGCCACATCGGGGTGCGCAGGGACCATCCGGATTATTTCGCCTTGCGCGTGATGAACCAGATTCTCGGTGGCGGCGGCTTCGCCTCGCGCATCATGTCCAGGGTCCGCTCCGATGAGGGCCTGGCCTATACAGCGCGCTCCTCCTATGACTTCGGGGTCTACTATCCAGGCATCTTCCGCGCCTACTTCCAGTCCAAGAGCGAATCGGTCGCTCATGCCGCAACCCTGGTGCTTGAAGAAATCGAGAAGATCCGCTCAAAGCCCGTCACCAGCGAGGAGCTCAACACTGCACGCAACTACATGGTCGAGGTCTTTCCCCGGTTTTTCGCAAGCGCCAACCAGGTGGCTGGAACCTTCGCCAGGGAGGAATTCACCGGACGTTCCGACAAGTTCTTCACAACCTACAGGGAAAATATTCGAGGTGTGACAGCCGCGGAGATCCAGCGAGTCGCAAAAAAGCACCTCGCACCTGATAAAACCATCATTCTCGTCGTGGGCAACTCCAAGGACATCCTCGCGGGAGACCCTGACAAGCCCCAGTTCTCGATCAAGAAACTCGCAGCAGAGGGGAAAATCGAGAAGATCCCCCTGGCCGATCCGCTGTCGCTGAAACGCGAATAGGCCGACAACCCCAAGGAGCAAGAAGTATGCAACGCCCACTCTCAAGACGGAGCTTCCTCGGCGCCACAGCCGCCGCAGCAGCCCTGCCTGCCTCTTCAACCCTTGAGGCTATCGAGCCGGCCCCACCAGCGAAGCCGGTCTCCATATCAAGCGCCAACGGCCTGCAAACCGCCGCCCGGGCCGTTGAGCTGATGAAGGCCCGCAAAGATACCCTCGAGGCCGTCATCAGCGGTGTGAACATCGTTGAGGCGGACCCGAAGGACATGTCGGTCGGCTACGGCGGCCTGCCGAACGAGGATGGAATCGTCGAGCTCGATTCCTGCTGCATGCACGGCCCCAGCTGTAACGCGGGATCGGTGGCCTCCATCCGTGACATCAAGCTTCCCTCGCGCGTAGCCCAGCTCGTCCTCAAGCGAACCGATCACGTAATGCTCGTTGGAGAAGGAGCCCGGCGCTTCGCACTCGCCCACGGAATGAAGGCCGAGAACCTGCTCACCGACGCTGCACGGGAGAAATGGCTGCGCTGGAAAGAAACCCTCTCGAACAAGGACGACTGGCTCTCACCGGAAGAAGCGAAAACAGGGCACGAGGCCCGCCCCACCGGAACCATCACCTGCCTGGGACTGAATCCGGCCGCAGAGATGTCCGGCGTGACGACAACCAGCGGCCTGGCCTACAAGATCCCCGGCCGGATCGGCGACTCGCCGATCATCGGAGCGGGCCTGTACGTAGACAACGACGTCGGCGCCTGCGGTGCCACCGGGCGTGGTGAGGCTGTCATCATCTCCTGCGGGTCGAGGATCGTGGTCGAGAACATGCGTCACGGCATGGAGCCGGCGGAGGCTGTGAAGGACGTCCTGCAACGGATCGTCAAGCAGACCGTCGACCCCCGCCTGCTCGACAAGAAGGGGCGTCCTGATTTTGAGGTGGTGCTCTACGCCCTGCGAAAAGACGGCAAGCATGCTGCCGGCTCGATCTACAAGGGACGCAAATACGCCGTCAACGAGGGAGCGGGAAGCAAGCTGGTCGATTGCTTCCATATCCTCTGAAATCGATACAGCCCTACCTCGACGTCTTTCCCCAGGCACCGCCCCGCACCCTGTAGTGAAGCAGGTGCTGGGTCTGGTTGTAAGTGACGACCGTATCAACGAGGGCAGCGCGCGCAGCGGCTACCGCACGGATCGCCTCGAGCACCTCCAGTTGGATGGCATCGCCGGCTTCAAATCGCGCCTGGATCAATTCCAGCGTTTCCTCGGCCGCCTCGATACCCTTTCGTGCTGCGGCGATGCGTCCCAGCAGGCTCCTGGACCTGATCGATCCGGTTACAACCTCTGCGCTGAGTATTTCACGTGTCCTGGAAGCCCGCAGGCGGGCCCCCAGCGCCTCCGCGCGGGCCTGCCGCACCTTGGCCCTGTCTCCAAGCCCCAGGCCCTTCAGGGTCCATGTTAACCCTCCACTGAAATCGGACCTGTCTCCGAACCCGTTGTAGAGGCCACCGCTTCCCGGGCCTCCTGCATAGGTTCCATAGGTGCCTGCTGCAAATACCTCGGGAATCCACGGCCCCCACTTCGCCCCGCTTTCCATTTCCGCTGCCGCACGGCTCAGAGCCCTCATCTCCGCGAGGTCCGGGCTCGCTGCCAGCGCTGAGTCCAGCAGGTCGCCGACCTCCGTTTCGCCGGGAACCAGTGTCAGGGGTTCAATGTCGCCTGCCTGTGGAATGAGCTGCACCTGGGGAGGTAAGCGCAGCCAGGTTGCCAGCTTGATCCCGGCAGCCTGGAGTGCCTCCCTGCCGGCCAGGAGCATCTCCTGGTCCCTGGCGAGCTCTGCCCTCGCCCGCGCCAGCTCCACCCCGAGCTCGGCCTGCAGCTGGGCTGCATCCTCCTGCAGCTTGACCTGGGCCTGCGAGCGTCCGACCGCCTCCTGGGCTACAGCCACCAGCCCGGCCGCACGAACAAGCTCGAGATAAAGTATTGCCGAATGAACCACCACCTCAGCCCTCGTGCGCCTTGCCTGGTGCTCCACCGCATCCTCCAGCTGCAAGGCTCGCAGGTGCTCGAAGCGAGCCTCCACCGGATCGAGGCGAAGCTCAAACCCGGGGCCCCCACCGAAGGAAGACATTGCCCGGTCCGCCACCTGCCCATCTGAGTCCTGGCGGAGACCATCGTGATGCAGGTAGTTGAATCCGACCCTCAGGTCAGGCAGGTATTTTGAAAAGGCTTCATCCGTCACCGCACGCTGTGCCGCCAAGCGGCTTTCGACAATCTCGATATCGATGTTCCTGGCGCCGGCGAGGCGCAGCGCCGTCTGCAGGTCGATGGACCGGTCTCCAGCGGGAGCCGGCGCCTTCTTTACAGGACGGCTGGGAGCCTCCTGTTCAATAACCACACGCTGAACGGAAACCTCCTGTGGACGGGATGAGCCGGGCCCTGCACAGCCCGGGGAAACCAGCAATACAGCGAGGGCTAATCGTCTCATTTACCGCCCCCTATGCTGACTTCCTCCGTACCGTCTCCACTCAGGTCGGCACCACCGCGCACCACCACCCAGAGCTCCTCCAGCTTTTCACCGGAGATGGGAACAATCTCGATCTCCCGCCCGTCGGTTGACCCCGCCGTCACATCCAGCCGTCTCACCTTGGCCTTTCCGGAAGCCGTGTCGACCACGAGGATATGAGGCCTGCCCTTGCGAGGCGCTCTCAGGGCGGTGTTGGGAATGACAAAGGAACTGGCCGGGCCATCGCTTCCCGCAAAGGTGAACCGAGCCTTGCCGAAGTATCCAGGACGGAGCTTAAGGTTACGGTTGTCGATCTCGATCTCTGAAAGCATATGGTGGCTTCGAGGGTGCAGGGAGAAAGAGAAATGCGCCGCGCCGCCGGCAAGCTTCTCCGGGGACAGTTCAATCCTGTCGCCCGATGCCCCGATGGTGATCTCGAGTCCGAGCACCCCCCTGTTGTGGGCGCTGAGCACGAGCCTTGTGTCCTGTTCGGGGATTTCGATCCTGCAGCGCAGCCTCTCGTCATGCTCAAGAGTCAACATCCCGGTGGGCGTGCCGTCAAGACCACCACGAACAAGAGCTCCTGGATCGACCTTGCGTTCGGTGATGATTCCCGAGAAGGGTGCCTTGATATTTCCAAAACCGACCAGGACCCTGAGCTTCTGTACGTTCGCCTCGGCCTCGGCTTTCTTCGCCACGGCGGCAGCAACGGAAGCCTCAGCCAGCTTGAGCTGCGCATCGGCCTCTTCCAGCTGGAAACGGGTACGCCCCTTCTTCTCAAAGAGACTCCTGGTGAGGTTGTAGCGGATCTCCGCCAGCCTCACGTTCGCCTTCGCCTTGTCGAGATCTGCCGCCGCGCTGTTGACTCGGGCCTCACCGGCCGCGAGCTCGGCCTCGAGCTCAGGAACCGCGACCTCTACCAGGGGGTCACCCTTGGTGACGCGATCGCCAATATCCACATGGACCTCGCCGACAAAACCGGTCACCTTGCAGCTCACCTCGATCGGCATGTAGGGCAGCAGCGTTGCTGCCTGCTCGACAGGCTTGCGCAGGTTTTTTTTCACTACCGGGGCCACTCTCACAAATACGGCCTGGGCCTGCACGGCAGGGGCGAGGAAGGACTGGAGGACAATCAACGCCCCCAGGCACCAGCCGGCTATGGAAAATTTTTGTTTCGACATCTTGATCAACCTTTCAGTAAGCGCTCCCCGTCGGCTTGCGGCAGGGAGGCGAATTGCATCACATTTCGAGCTCGACCTCTTTGCTGAGCTCCCTTTTCGCCAGCAGGCAATAGAGAGCCGGCATCACCAGCAGCGTCAGCACCGTTGCGGCTGCCACACCACCCAGGATAGTACGAGAGAGGGCGGCATTGGTCCCACCACCGAAGAATGCCATCGGGATCAGGGCGAGAACTGTCGTCAATGAGGTCATCAGGATCGGCCGCAGGCGCACCACAGCTGCCTCGATGATGGCCTCCTCGATGCCGGCACCCTCTCGCCGCCGCCTGTTGGCGAAATCAACAAGCAGGATCCCGTATTCCACCACCAGCCCGGTCATCAGGAGGATTCCCATGAAGGACTGGATATTCAGCGTCGTTCCGGTCGCCAGCAGCATCCAGCCCACGCCGATCAGGCCAAGCGGAACCGACAGGAGGATCACCAGGGGCTCCCTCAGCGATCTGAAGAGAACAACCAGGATCAGGTAGATGACGATTCCCGCCAGCGCGAAACCGAAGCTGAAGCTGTCGAGGGTTTCTTCGAAGGTGCCGTATTCGCCCGCCTGGATGATCTCGAAGGCGGAATCGTAATTTTCTTTGCCCACCAGATTCGGATACTTGAAAAGGGCAGCGCGCGCAGCGGCTACCGCACGGGTCGCCTCGAGCACCTCCAGCTGAATGGCATCGCCGGCTTCAAATCGCGCCTGGATCAATTCCAGCGTTTCCTCGGCCGCCTCGATACCCTTTCGCGCAACCTTCTTGTCATCCTTCACACCGGCGATCCACTCGCCATTCTTCACACCGGCGATCACCTCGTTGACACCGGCGGCCACGGTGCCGAGATCGTAGTCCTCCTTGACGTTGATGAAGATATCCACCTGGCGGGTGATATTCAGGTGAGTGATCGCCGCCGGCGCCGTGGTCTGGCGGAAGGTCGCGATATCCTTCAGGGATACGGGTTCCTTCCTTTGCTCGCTGTTGATCGGCAGGTCCTGCAAGGTCTCGAGCCCATCGATGGCTTCCTCGCGGTATTGGACCCCGATGAAATAGTGGTTGCCGTTGTTCTCGTCGATCCAGAATGCCGGGTTGAAATTAATGCTCGAATTGGTCGCGGTGACGATGTTTCGAACGATCTCCTCCTGGGTCAGGCCGTAAAAGGCTGCCTTCTCCCGGTCGATGTCGATGGCGATCTGGGGATAGTCGATCTTCTGCTGGATCCTCACGTCGACAGCGCCCTCCACCTTGGCGAGGTGCGCGCGCAGCTTCCTGGCGATCTCGTGGGCCTTGTCGTAGCTCTTGGTGCCTTCGACCCGGACATTGATCGGGGAGGGCAGGCCGAAGTTCAGCGCCGTGGTCAGCATCCCCGCGGTATCGAAGGAGAATTCGATGCCGGGGAATTTCTGCGGCAGGATCGCGCGCAGTTTCTCGACGCACTCACCCGATCCCAGCGTCCTGCCATCCTTCAACTGAACGAGGACGAAGGCATCCATCGGCCCGGAGTTCCAGGTATAGGCTGCCGGCCAGTCCATCAGGACACCGATATTGCTGATGACCATCTGCACGTTGGGATGGTCTCCAAAATCAAGCCCGGCTCCGCCGGAAGCCGAGTGGGCGGCAGGGCCTCCCTTTTCGTTGAGCTCCTCTCCGATCACCTTTTCAATATTAGCGAGGATCTTCTCGGTGGTTTCGATCCGGGTACCCGATGGAGCGCGAACAAAGAGAGTGAACTGCCCCTGGTCGAGCCGGGGGAAGAGCTCGCGGCCGAGAAAACCGAAGGCTACGAGGGTCACGAGGAAGAGGGCGAGTGCCACGCCGGCGGTATGCCAGGGCTTGCGGGTGTACTTCCTGACGACCCCCTCGTACCACTTCTGCATCTCTTCGCCCCTGGAACCGGATGTCTTTTCGACCGCCGCCGGGGGATTCTCAGCCACAGGCTCATCTGAGAATCTATCCGCAGGCTCATCCGCAGACTGCTGTGCAACAGGAGCCGGAGCCACAACAGAAGCCTCCTTTTCGCCGCCTTCGGGACTCAGGAATGCTGCCGAAAAGGCCGGAATAATCAGCATTGCCAGGAAATACGAGAAGAGCATGGCGAAGATCACCGTCACCGCCAGGGGAGCGAAAAGGAACTTCGCCATGCCGGTGAGGAAAATGATCGGGAAGAAAACCGCTATAAAGGTCAGGGTGGAGACCAGCACGGGAGTCGCGACTTCGCGGGCTCCATCCCAGGCCGCTGCCATGGGGGTCTTGCCGGAGCGAAGATGACGCAGGATGTTCTCCATGATCACGACCGCCTGGTCAACCATAACCCCCACGGAGAGAGCAATACCGCCAAGCGTCATCACGTTGATGGTCTGGGAGCTGAAGGAGAGTCCGATGAAAGTGCCAAGCACCGCCAGCGGTACGGTAAGCAATACAGCCACCGAGGGCAGGAAGGAGCGCAGGAAACCCACGATCACCAGGGCTGCGAAGAAAGCCCCCACCAGGGCCGCTATGCTCAACTCCTCGATGGCGTTACGGATCACTTTCGACTGGTCAAAAACAACCTCCAGTTCCACCTTGTCTTTAACGTCGTCGCCCAGCCGGCCCTTGATCGGGATGAGCAGGTCATTGATCGACTGGACAATCGCAAGACTGTTCTCCCCGGGCTGGCGGTAGATCGGTATGTAGACCTGGCGGCGGCCATTGATGCGGACAACATTGGTCTGGATCTGGCTGGAGTCCTCGACATTGCCCACATCGCGAAGGTAAATGGGCCGGCCGTCCACGAACTTGATCGGCACATCATCGAGCTCCTCAACCTCCTTGACCATACCGTTGGCGCTGAGCTGGAAATCGAGATCACCCAGCTTGGCGTTACCGGTCGGGATGAGCGTGTTCCACTTGCCGATGGCATCCACCACGTCGAGCGGATCGAGCCCGCGGGAATGGAGCTTGTCGCGGTCCACGTAGGCGAGGATCCTCCTCAGCTTTCCTCCGTAGACCGCCGGGGCAATAACACCCTGGATCGACTGGAGGCGGTTACGAAGCTGGTAGTAGGCTATGTCGTAGAGGTCCTTCTCGGTCATCGACGGATCGTTCGATGAGACGCTCACCAGGCAGAGCGGGGTCATGGCCGTAGGGTCGAAGGGCATCACCATCGGCGGGATCGTTCCCGGGGGCAGATAGAACATGTCACTCATGGCGTAGGAGGTGACCTGGCTCATCGCCGTGTCGAGGCTGATTCCTTCGCGGAAGAAATCCTTCACGATGCAGACGCCAAGCATCGCCTTGGCCTCCTGGTGCTCGATTCCCACAGACTGCCCGGTCCACCTCTCGAGGCGGCTCATGATATCGCGCTCCATCACCTCCGCAGGCATTCCCGGGTAGAAGGTGACGATCTGGACGGCCGGAGTATCGAAAACCGGCAGCAGGTCGCTCGGTATGCCACTGAGGGCGACGACACCGATCACCACGACCAACAGGGCAACTACCAGCACCAGGTAGGAGTTGCGCAGAGCGACCTTTATAAGACCGTGCAGAGGATTCATAACTTCAACTTCCAGAGGGAAATAAACCAAGATGCAGACGCCCGATTGCCCTCGATTACGAGGCAACCACTTAATCTCCTCTACCCCCCTGACCAAGTCAACTTCAACCACCCCAACGCAGAGTTATCGGCACCCGGAGGCGCTATTTCACTCTTTTTACCCCCCTGCTGAGGCCCTGCAAAAAAAGCGGTGTTCCCACCACTGCTCTTTTTAGTTCTGCCCTGCACTGGCTATAATGCAGGATTGCAATCGGCCCCGGGACAACCCCGGAACCCTTCACTCCCCGATCGAGAAACCGGCTTGAAACGTACAAAGACACTGCTGCTCCTTTTGCCGGTCCTTGCCCTTGCCGGCCTGCCGGCCTGCGGGCCTGGAGGCTCCCCGGACTCTGCCAGCCAGGCCGCGACGGAGCCTGCCCCCTTCGCCTCCGGATCAGGAGGCAAGGAAGCCGGGCAATACGCCGGCTCGGCCTCCTGCAGGCAATGCCACAACAACATCTTTGAGCTCTGGCAGGATTCCCATCATGCCCTGGCCGAGGTGCCGTTTGATCCCGCGGTTCACGGCCCTGCCTTTGAACCCGGACACAAGGTCCACCATGGCGAGCAGGACTCCGTCATCGGAAAGAAGGATGGGAAATACGCGGTCATCACCGAAGGCGGCGACGGAAAAATCACCGCCTTCCCGCCCAGGAGGATCATCGGCAAAAGCCCCCTCTGGCAGACTGTTGTCGATGGAGAGCGTGGGCGTTTCCAGGTTACCGCCCTGTCCTACGACCCCCACAAACATGAATGGTTCGATGTTTACGGAGATGAGAACCGCCGCCCCCACGAATGGGGCTTCTGGGCAAACCGGGGCATGACCTGGAACTCCATGTGCGGCAGCTGCCA